>JAIBAQ010000012.1 GCA_019695095.1 Candidatus Hydrogenedentota bacterium | reverse complement strand
GTGGGGTGTCATGAGAACCGAAATTCCGCGCCGCCAATCAATGGACCTGCCCGTGCTCTGGCTTTGCAGCGCCCCCCGAGCAAGCTCGACGGTTGGTACGGAGCGCCGCGGTTTTTCAGCTATGAGCGCGAGGTGCAGCCGGTATTCGACAAGTACTGCATCGAGTGCCACGACTATGGGAAATCCGCCGCGGACAAACTAATTCTGGCAGGAGATCCCGATCTCGTGTTCAATGCCTCTTACAATGAACTGTTGCGCAAGGGACTCATCCATGTTGTCGGCGCAGGACCGGCTCAAGTGCAGTCCGCATTCTCGTGGGGCTCCCATGCCAGCAAACTTGTGAAGCGCATCCAAGAAAACTATCACCTTGATGCGGAGAGCTTCGACCGTATCGTGACGTGGTTGGACCTCAATGCGCCTTATTACCCAAGCTACGGCAGCGCATATCCGGATAATCCGGGAGGACGTAGCCCGTTGAGCGCGGGCGAAGTGGCACGGCTCACCGAATTGACGGGCATCAAGTTCGTGGACTATCTGGATTGGGCAAAGGCGCTTGGGCCGCAGATCAGTTTCGCTCGTCCGGATCTCAGTCCGTGTTTGGCGGGTCTGAGCGACAGAAGTCCGGGCGCCTACCAGGAAGCGCTCGCCATCATCCGAACAGGCGGAGAACGTCTGGCTCAGCGCCCTCATCCCTACGACGATCCGGCTCAATTGTGCGCGACAGACCAAGAACGCGAGAAGAAGTATCAGGCGCGACGCGCCATAGAGTTGGCTAATCGCGAGGCAGTCCGCAGCGGAACGAAGCGGTACGACCAGTAGACCAGCGCTCGTTTCTCAAGCGCTCATACTGCCTAAAACAAGCCCGGCCCGCCGAAGATCGTCACATTGATCCCCAACGAGCCGAACTTGTGCGTTGTGCGTGGACAGTTTACCCCTGTGCTTATCCGAGCGCGGTCACGATGGCCGCGAACGCGCGCGACGCGACACCTTCGCCCGGATACTTGACGAAGCTAACGTGGCCGTCCATGAAGAGTACGTTCGCTCCGCCGGGGATATGATTGAATTGAGTCGCTGTAATTTCCAGACCGTCAAACATGATCTCGATTTCGCTCTGTGCCTGAGAGGACGCAGCGGCATTGTTGATATCGCTGATGAAGAAACGCTCGATGCCTTCGCGAACTCGCATGCCCTTCTTCGCACCCCATTCGATGTCCTGGTCGATAATGGAAATTGCGTCGCCAGGAGTCTCGGCTTCGCCCAAGTCCTCTAGAAGGCCCGACAATTCGTCAACGAAAGCCGTGTCGACATAACTAAGGACTGTCGTCAGGTCGATGTTGGCATCGTTGGGATCAACGCCTGGATTGACCAGGTCTTTCACCCGCAGCACCCAACTGAGATACGTGTAGGAAAGCGTTCCGAACCTGCAAGGATTCAGAGGTAGTTCCGGATCCCCCAGTTGGAACCATCCGTCCTTCTCGAATGCCCCCGCGCCGTCGCTATCGGAAGGACACACCAACACGTGCGCGTCGGTCAGGTATTCCGGAAAGATCTGGCTTCCTTGAGGGAAGAAGTCAGAAGTGATCGACGTGCAGTCCCCGGCAATGTTATTCGTCTCCGTGAGCACGTGCAGCGTGGGGTACTTCTCCCCTTTCGATTCGCCGGAATACATCTTGAAAACGATACCCATTTGCTTGAGGTTGTTTTGGCAGCTTGCGCGACGGGCGGCCTCGCGCGCGCGCGCCAAGGCCGGGAGCAGAATCGCAGCCAGAATGCCTATGATGGCGATGACAACAAGAAGTTCTATCAGCGTGAAGCCATTCTTTCTCGACATGATCGTGTATCTCCTTGCGGCAGACGCAGTGGTCCGTCCGCGTTTTGTACCAAACCTAATCAGCCTCCAATTCGCGCCGACGCTGCCATGGCCATGTACCTGCGTACTCGTGGTACGTCCCCTTGATCGAATCGTATGTCCAATGCGCAATTCTTGCAATGGGTGCAACTATCCGATACCTTTGTGAAGCTATACTTCGGCCGCAAATCACACGCGGCTTATGCAAGGTCACGCACAGTGACCCGGGGGTGAGTAAGACCCGTTCGCAAGGGGTGAATAAGCAGGCAGCCGATGCCGAAACAATCAATCAAGCGCGAAATAGGTGACGTGCTTCGATGGTCGCCGAAGTGCAAAGAGCACTTCTTCCCGTGGCGGTCGCTGGCGAAAGATGTGCGCGACGCCCGTTCAATCGCCGAGGCGGGAATCACGGAGTGTCACAGAGGGTATCTGCTAGAACGATTCGAGCCGCGCTACCATCTCTTGGTCTATCCGATGAATGGAACGGGAGAGGTTTATGACACCGCCCACACGACGACGGTGCAGCCCGGAGAGTTGCTCATTGCGCCGGCACAAAAGCCCTTTGGCTACCGGCCCAAGAGCGCTACGTGGCGGTTCATGTGGTGGCACCTCCTAACCGACGAGTCGTGGGGCGGACTCGCGAAACGGGAGCTAACGGTGCGCAAGACGGTTTTAAGCGAGCCCCTTCGGAAAGCCACTGAGGAGTTGTTGCGCGAGTCGCGCGGACGGTCGGACAGTCATCGCGAAATCAGCGCGGCCTACGTTCGACTCATAGCGCTGTATATTCGACGTGAACTCGCGGCGAGCATCGGGTTTGCCCAAACCGAGACCGGCGACCGGCTCGAATACCTCCACTCACTCATAAGCTCGGATCTTGCGCGAAGATGGACCGTTGAAGAAATGGCAAAGGCAATCGACGTGTCCAGCTCTTATCTCCACCGCCTCGTTCGCCAGCAATTCCGGATGTCGCCGATGAAACTCGTCACGAGTTTGCGCATGGAACGCGCGCAAGAGTGGTTGATCACACACGACGCCCCTCAGCGCGTCGTCGCGGAACTCGTCGGCTATCAAGACGAGTTCGCGTTTCTGGTCGCGTTCAAGCGCTATTGGAGCGTCACGCCGAAGCAATTCCGCAAACGAGGGTAAGTCGCTGCAATTCGCCCGTCACGTTGTCTACACGCCAAACTGACGCAAATGGTGCTCTATGTGAACAACATGAAGGCGCGCCCATTCGTCAACATCGAGGTCGCCGAGAACAGGATGGCGGACCGGTGATAGCTCTCCGGCTTGTACAAGCCCGAGGTATTCCTCAAGTACAGCATGGAGCGTTTCGGCATCGCTGGGTGCGGGAGTGGCGGGCATACCGGGCGCGCGAGGCGCCTTGATGTTCTTGGGGATGCGGAGAAGTCCCCACCGGAGCAGACGGCGCAAAACGACCTTCGTGAACCAATTCCCGATGTCCTCGTATTCCTGGCCGCGGCCCATTGAGTAACGCAGGACTTCGACCAGGTGGCCGATCATCTCGGGCGGTGTCATAACGCCCCACGCTGGCCGGGCCAATGGCTTTATCTTCTCTACGCGGCGGACAACGTCGTTTACGTAGTCGTGGTCGAATGCGTGCATGATCAAGAGCGCCCTCTACTCACGAAGTTCATACTCCAAATTGCCGCGCGTGATGATCCATGTGAAGGGCATGCAGACGAGACCAGCCGCTTGCGCCCAGGTCTCCAAAGTAGGGATGCGGCGGAGGGGCAAAGCCGGGTTGCCCGCATCGATCAACGAACTCGTTGAGTTCGATTGAAAGCGCGGTGGCATCGGCAACACCTTCGCCGGGTTCGAAGATTCGAGGCGCTTTCGCGTTCCTGGGCATAGACAACAGGCCGCTCAGGACCACGGGCCTCGCAATGGCTTGAAGGAAGGGATTCCATTCGCGGGGCGATACGCCTTCTTTGCCAAGAGAGTACCGAACGGCATGCGTGCAGTGGGCCAGCATTTGTGGAGCAGTCATTCGGCCCCAACGCGGAGGCGTGTCAGGACGCAAAGCGCTGAGGCGTCTCGTCAGGTCGTCCACGAACTGCCGATCGGTTCTGGGCATAGGCCGTTCCTCTGCGGGAAAGCATCGCTGTTATGGGCTGAATGCCGTGCTTACTCGTACCGCAACGCTTCGACGGGATCGGTGCTGGCGGCTTTTAGCGCGGGATAGGCGCCGAAGAACACGCCGACCGTCGCGCTGAACACGAACGCGACGAGGATCGACCACGTCGAACAATAGACCGGGAAAGCCGGGTAAATTAAGCGCATCACAAAGGTGCCCGTGAATGCGAAAATTACGCCCACAAGCCCTCCGAAACAACTCAAGGTGATGGCCTCAATGGCGAACTGCAGACCGATATCGCGGCGTGTCGCGCCAACGGCCTTGCGGATTCCGACCTCTCGCGTCCGTTCACGCACGGAAACGAGCATGATGTTCATGATGCCGATACCACCGACCAGTAACGAGATAGAAGCGATACCGGAGAGCATGATCTTAAGGGCCAGGAATATCTTGTCCAAGGTTGCCAACATGGTGGTCTGATCGGTGATTGTGAAATCTTCCGTGTAGTCGTGCGCGTAATAGAGAATGTCACGGATGGACTTCGCCGCCGTCGCGGTATCTTCCGGACTGGAGGCTTGAACCACAATCTGAAAAAGCTCGTCCTCGCCGCCGTAGAACATCTGTTGCCCGCTCAACAAAGGAACGATAACGAGATCGTCGGCGTTGATACCCAGCGTCACGCCCTTGCTCTCCATAACGCCTATCACGAGGTGCTTGCTACGATTGATGGATACGCGCTCATTGAGGGCGTTCTTGTCGCCGAATAACTCGTGCTTCAACTGAGAGCCGAGCACGCAGACCTTGTTGTTCTTCTCAAGATCTTTCTCATCCAGGAAACGGCCCGTGGAAACATGGACGTCGCGAATTGGCTGCATGGCGGGCGTAATCGCAAACACCATGGTATTGCGTTCACGGTTTTGGTACTTCACGGCCCCGGCGCCGACGACTTCTGGCGAGACTTCTTTGATACCTTTTCCGCGCCGTTTGATTTCTTTGGCGTTTTCGTAGGTGAGCCGTCGAAAGCTCCCCGCGACGAGCGGCATCATACCGGAGGTTTCCTGTTTGCCGGGCGTGATGATCAGGAGATTTGTGCCCATGTTGGCGAATTCCTTCGCCACATAAGTCTGCGCGCCCTCACCAAGGGCCACAAGCAAAATCACCGACAGAACGCCAATCGTCACGCCTACCATCGTCAAGAAGGCGCGGACCTTGTTCTGTCTGAGAGAGTCGAAGGCGACCCACAGATAATCGAGAAAGACCATGAACACTCCGTGTCGTGAAATGCGCCGTCCCTGGACAAGATCGGGAGCAGGGCAACCGCATGTATTCTAACATATGTGAGGGGGCCTAACGAAGAATTGACAGATGCATATACGGAAATGCGATTGCGGTATTGCGCCTGCGAACGTGAGAAGGAACTACGATTTAGTTTCCTATGACTCCCTCGATAACTTGGTGAGTTGCACGAACCTACGCAGCCCCGCTGCTATCAGACTATGTGTTGCCCTTCGGATTACTGGTCTGGCAACTGCCAGAAATGCAATTATTCCTCTTCAAATCTCAGAGTCACGTTTTACATTGGTTCATGTGTGCACTCCTGCCAGTTGAGCGAGGGCCCCATTGAATAAGGAGGTAAGTGCGTGAGCATTGAGATACCTGGCCCGAGAGACGTCTCAGCGACCTCAAGTGTTCTTTCTAGCTTTCAATCTGGCGTTTTGCCCAAACCCATCGGAGAGCAGACCGCATTGAGCAGTGCTTTTCAGAGCCACAAGATTTCGTTTCTCGCGTGCCTGAGCATCGCTTTTCTCGCTGTATTTAGTGGCTGCGATAGAGACTCCAATCATCCAATCTCAGACAATTCATCTGTGATGGACAGTCCTGGTGTGGCTGAACCGAATGTCTCCACAGCTTCGCTTCCAGTCCCAAAGCCTGAACCAACTCCTGATGTGGAGGCTGCTCACGCCAAGCCCAAATCAAGACTAAATGTGATTTGGATTTTGCTGGACGCCGGACGAGCTCAGAATATGAGCGTCTACGGATACGAGAGGGAGACTACGCCTAACATCAAGCAACTGGCCGCAGAAGGTACCGTTTTTGAACAGTGCTATTCTCAGGCCAATGGGACATCTCATTCAGTCCCTTCGTATATGACCGGACGCTATTTTCCCGTCCGGTGTCTTTCGACAGGGTCTTGGCACAAGCTCTACAGAACGCCGCCAAGCGATGAGAAGTTGTTACCGGGAATTGTGCGCGAAAACGGTTACAAGGCTGTAGCTTTTTCGGCTCACCCTTGGTTCGTTCGGGGCTCCAGGATATACGAGGACTTCGACATATTGAACTTAGTTCGTCCGAGGGATGGACTGGCTTATGCTGAGTTCGATGACATCAATAGCGAGACATTCAGGTGGCTGGAAACTTCAATGTCTGAGCCGTTCTTTCTGTATCTGCATACGATGGATACCCATGCTCCGCACTACCTTAAACAAGGTTACGACCAGTGGGTGGACCGGCAGTATGCCGCAAATCCGGACCCGTCAAAGCCCTTTAGCGCTAAGCACCGGTCGTATCTCATGGGACTTTACGATGGGAGGTTTCTTTGGGCGGACTACCAGATCGGTATTCTGGTTGAGAAGCTGAAGTCTCTCGGCATTTATGAGAACACAATTCTTGTCATTGGTGCTGACCACGGCGAATGCGTTGGCGAAGATGGTTATACACTTGACCACCCGCCTTCGCTTACGGTTGACCAGTTGTTCCACGTGCCACTGGTCATGCGAGGTCCTGGAATTCCTGCTGGAAAGCGGGTAGCGAAGCTGGTCGAAAATGTCGACATTGTCCCGACGTTAATAGAACTGCTTTCATTGGAAACAAATACGATTACAGACGGGCAGAGTCTTGTCCCTCTGATGCACGAGAACCCCTCTAGCGATTCTCGCCGATATGTGGTAGCTAGCTTTCCTGACCGCAGTGACGACAAGCTTACTTGGATAACAATTCGAAGCAAGAAATACCGTCTGGAGTACCTCCCCGAAACCGACACATCTCACCTTTGGCAGCTTCCCGACAATCTTGAAAATCGCAAGGATGTTGCCTCGGAATTCCCAGATGAAGTTGCTGCGTATCTCAAATACGTGCGCAGCGAGCTTTTTCCCAAGTGGTATCAGTATGTCTCCCTGCCCAGAACTACGCCTCGTCCATTCTCGCTACCCGTTTCCCCGGCATTTGCCTCACCCCCTCAAGCTTTTGTAAGTGAAAACCGTGTTGACGACAGTAAGTGGACGTGCAACTACTTGAATCTGACTTCTACTCCGGAAACGGAAGACTGCCCACCCATCACTATGAAGTACGATGTTCCCAACGGTTTCTATCGAGTAGAAATGGAATTGCGACCGTTTCAGAGAGGTTCTGCATTGAAGGTAACAGCTCAGACCGATAGTGCGCCCAAATTGGTTGTTAGTACGAGAATTCAAGAAAGCCGCGATCTCGTGACGATCGGAGAGTATGAGATCAGTGATGGCTTTTTTACGGTGACGATCGAGCAGGGAGCCAAAGACATCGGAGCGAGTCTATCGACTTTACGCTTTATCCCCGACTCTTACTTGGGAAAGTCCGAGAACTCTCGCAGCCAGAGCGAACTTGAACAACAAGTCGAAGCCTTGGGATATCTGTAGACGTGGAGAGATTGCGGTCTACTCTCCGTACTCTGAGCATTCCAGACATGGAGAAATGTTGATTAATCTTCCGATGCGTGCCAGGAGTCCGCTGATTATGAGAAATCAAACCTTTCTGCGCATTGTGTCCTTGACGGTGTTTATTGGCATATATGCTGGTGCTCAAACGGATAAAAAGGCCGCTACAGAATCCTTGCCTACGCCCGCCGCCGAACCCGTGAAAGTAGTCGCGGAATCCGGGCAAGTGAACGAGACTGCTTTGGAGGTTTCCACACTCAAAACGTACTCCGAGTCGAACCTCATTCCAAACGGAGATTTCTCGAATTGGCTACGTAATAAAGAGCTGCCGGAGGACTGGTCTTATGGATCCAAAGACCCACGGCAAGACAAGGCCAGCACAATTGTGCCGTACGAGGGACGTACATACGACAATTGGAGAGCAGTCAAGCAAACGTGGCACAAGAATGACGGCGCGGAATCGGTGTTTCGCCAGTTTGGCGTGACGCTGAGCGGTTTAGCCAAGAATACCCGCTACCGACTAACATTGAAATCAAAGAATCCGTCCGGTCGTGTTGTAAGGGTGGCTGTTTGGTCTGTTGTGGATTCCGCAAACCAGAAGGTCGAGCGCATAAATTCATTTTTAATCACCGTAGGCAAATCTGATGACCTTGTCGACTATTGGGCAGACTTCGACTCTGGAGAGTCTGACACAATTCGTATAGTGACGCTGTGTGCGGATTCGCAGTTCCCGGTCGAGGTCGTGTGGGATAAATTCACTCTGGCACGTGTGCCAGAGCAGAGCGAATCACTTGTTCGTAATGGGCGATTGGGGAATTGGCCAGACGGACAGCGACTTCCTATTCATTGGACTCACGCAGTGGGATATACGCTGCAAAATATGCCCTCCTTAATCGAGCGCTACAAAGGAAATACTCCGGCTCCTGGCTATGTGGCGGTTCAAACTTGGCGTGAATCGGATGTTGCAGATTCCATATACAAGCAGTTCGGGCAGACGATTGAGAATCTGAAGCCTCATACTCACTACCGTCTATCCGTTAAGGCACTCAATCTTTCAGATTGGACCGCAATGGTTGCAGTATGGGGTGTAGATTCCAGCAAGGAGTCTCAACAGAATCTGTCGCCAGCATTCATTCTAGTGAGACCCTCGAAGGAATTCGGTTTCCTTGATTATTCAGGCGAGTTCGATACGGGCTCATACAGCACAATTCGCATTGTTACATGCAGCAGGAAGGCAGGCACGAAGGTCGCGTGGACAGCGTTCGAAATGAATGAGATGGGGCCTTCCAAATCACCATTACCCAATACTCCGTAACTCGAAGTCTGAACGCGTACGTCTGCCCGACTGCCAAGACGCACTTGGCGCATTGGCCACGCCTTGCCCTTCAACAAAGGGCAGGATACTCCTCGAAGCCGGCTCTGTGATGCTCGGCAAATAGACTGCTTTCACGGTGTCTCTGCTAGGCCTTCTGAGAAGCCAGACTGCGCATCTCATCGAGGCGGAGTATCCGGCTAGATAGGCACGCCAACACGAATAGCAGAGGGCACGTGAGGGCGAATATGCTGTTCGCAAGAACGCTGGAAAGCACCAGACCTGCCAAGAAAAGGAAATGTAGCCCCAGGAATCTTGTCCAAGAAACGCGCAGACCGTAACGCGACACATACCAAACTTGCGCGGTATCTGAGAATGCTCCCGATAACACTGCGGCGATTCCCGCCCCAACCATACCCAACCACGGCACGAAAATGATGTTGAGAGTGAGGCTCAAGATTGCAGTAATCGCGTTTACGATGGTTATGGCTTTGGGCTTTTCGAGCGCGATCAGGGTCAGGCCGGCAATACCCGCCTGCAAACATAGTATGCCCGACGCAAGAACCAGCCCCATGGAGCTTAGGGCCGATTTGTATTCTGGAGGAAACAGTAGCCCGACTAGCCAATCCTGTACTGCGACCAACAACAGGACTCCGGTATATCCCGCGGCAGTGAAAGTAAAACTGACGGCATTGAGCAACTGGGAGGCTTCGGCATGGTCATCTTGAGCGACAAGGGCGGACATTCTTGGGAGAAAAGGAGTGAGCGCAGAGACGGTGATCCGGTTCAGATAGGCGGAAAATCGCTTAGGTATAAACTCAAAGTAAGCTGCGGCGGCGGGGCCAAGGAGCCACGCAATTATGAGTGTATCGCAACGTGTGGATGCGAAACCGAGAAGGTTGTTTAGAAACAACGGAACAGTGAACCTGACCGCCTTCCTATACTCGTGCCAATCGGCATCGCGCTTTCGAAATCGCGGTAGTGCGTAGCAGAACCACAATGCGCCAAAGAGATACGTGAGCATGGTCGCCAGCAGCAAGCCGGTGAGTCCAGTGTACAGGTACCAGAGCAACACGACGATCATGACAAGATTCACGATAGCCGTTGCGATCAGGCCGGCTGCGCGTGCGCCGTAGCGGTCGAAGCCTGCAAGAGCGGCCAACGCATTTTCGCGGAGATTCCCCAACAGCACTAGCAAAGGGAGCGCCCACAAATACGGGAAAAGGGACACCCAGCTTTCGTTCGTTGAAATCACCGTTGGATCATCTACCACGATCCAAAGTAGATATACGGGAACTGCGAAAGCGACGGAGGTCATGATTTGGTAGAGGAGTGCCGACCATGCAACGCTATTTCGGCGATCGGGAGCGGACGACACGATGAGTTTGGGCAACGTGAAAACCAGGCCGAAGTTGTTGAACAGCATCAGCAACTCGCTGAGGAGAAGGAGTAACGCGAAGACTCCGGGGGCATTATTATCGCCTGCGCGGTCGAGCGCGTTGGTAAATATGACGGCCGCCAGAATTCCCGCCGCCATCGTGACTGCCATTCCCAAAGTCGAAAGGAAGGAGCCGCGAAGGAATGTTGACCCCCCGCGTATCATCTTTGTTGTTCCCAGAGTAGGGCAGCTTCCATACGGGCAGGCTTACCGCATGGAACGCTATGCGCGCACTGTCTCACGAACCCCAGCCACGTATACTTTGGCCAACACCATGAGCCAATAGTGAATCGGCACAATAAGTATGCCCAACATAGCCGCGGCAATGACCATAAGACTGCGATGGGGCCCTGTCTTTGTGTCGGGTGGCACGGCCTTGTTCGCGAGTTTGAGGTCGGGCACATTTTTGGCTTCCGCGATGCGGGCGGCACCGTAGTTAACCGCCAACTGCTTGTACTGGACTTCATGCGTTTCGAGGTCGCGTTTGGCATCGCAATACAAACGGTTGTGTTCAGCCACTTGACGTTGGAGGCTTTCAATATCGGATTTCATGCGCGCCAACTCTTCGTCGATAGCCTTCCGCTCAGCCTCCTTGCCGCGCAACTCGGTTTCCACAGTACTCTTCTTCTCGAGTATCTTCCCGTGGACATCGTTGATCTCTTCCGATTCTAGGATATTCTTGGAGTCAGGTTTCTTACCCATGGCATCGATTAGCCAATACGCGTCTTCCGAAGCGGCTTTACGTAAGGAAACCTTGTCGGGCACATTCTGTAGAATGGCCTCCAGCTGAGCCAATTGGGCCTGTCCGCCCGAGATTTCGGTTGTCAATTCAGCGGCTCTGGTCTGGAACTTAGTCACCTGAATATCCAAGTCCATGATACGCTGTTGCCAATTCTTGAGAATCAATTGGCTTTCCAACTCCTCGATCTTCTTTTCATCGGCTTGAAGCTCAACGGCCTTTTCATCCAATTGCCGTTTAAGGAAGTCAATCATCCCCTCCTCGCCCATCTTATCGATTTCGCCCGCGAGCAGAATGCCCTGTTGCGCCCATTCGTTCACGAGTTCCGCGGCGGTGTTGGGGTCATTGGCGGTAAAGCTCAATTGGATAATTGGCTGGTAGACAATATCGTACACAGTCTGCTTGTAGATTCGAATGTCAACGGCCATCGCCTTCGCGACTTCTTCAAGACGCAACTTGGTATTGGTCTTACCGCGGGCTTTGCGAGATTCGATCCACCGTTCTTTAAGGTGAGCAACCAATTCCGAATTCGTCAGCAGGATGCGATAGTCGGGCACCGTCAGCGGCTTCGCCATCAGAAAGTTCACCTCTGTTGCAGGGTGCTCCGCTTTGGAGTCCTCCTTCGACTCACTGACCGCAACGGGAAGCGGCGACAGAATGAGTGACGCGGTAGCGGTATACTGATTCTCTAAAGTCAGGGAATATATACCTACGATGATCGCACTCAGCGCACCCATCGTAATGGCCCGCACGACAAGACGCACTATACCTATTTCGCGCGACATTACTGCCCTCTCAGATGCCCAATTATCACCGGACGTCCCACCGGCGCATGTTTTTGAGTTCTATTGCAGGACCACGGTCCCCGTAAGGTGATTAGACCATATCGATTGCTTTGCAAACAAATCAATACTAGATTCACGCGAATCGCAGAAATCATGCTGACCTTTTCAGTTTAGGTCACTACCGTCATTGCGCTTCGACCTCAACGGATACTACGCGAACGGCGGCATACTCATTGTTCGCGACGTGACGCCTACCTCCCTCAAAGCCGCAGCAGGAATCCACAAGACCGTGTCTATCCCTTCAACCTCACGGGAGTTGACCCTGGGGCACGCATGATTCAGTGCTTTGCGTCCCACCGCCTTGGCGCTTCTTCAAGTCCACCTCGCGATTGGAGATTGCTTCAATGCGAAATTGGGTTGAATCAATCGACGTAATCAAACAGAATATCTGTGGTCATGGTGCGCTCTAGAGTAGAGAGGCAGGAAATTGTGCGAATGTGTACCCGTGTAGCACTGACTTCACTTGCATTATTGGTTCTCCTTCTTTCTTCGTGTCAGAAAGCCAAGGTCGACCCAAATCAGCCTGCTCAATCACTTCCATCTCAAAGTGCTGAAAACTCAGGCACAGAGTATGTTCAGCTTATTTCTGCGGAGAAGACGCAAGTACCTCCGGTGCCGAACTTGATTGAAAACGGGGGGGTAGAAGAATGGATTGACGGCGAGGCGGCGCCAAAGGGCTTCGGTCAAGAATCCAACCAGTACTCGAAATTGATGAAGGAGAGCAGCACGATAGCGGAAGGAAAATTCGCTATGCGTCAAGTATGGTCGGCAAATGACGGTCTCGATTCGTTCTGGAACCAATTGCACACTGTCGTTAACGACATACGGCCTGGCAGGCAGTACAAGCTCTCGTTCAAGGCCGTCAATCGCTCCAAGAACACGTTGGTCGTATTGGTATCGGCGATAAACTCAGCTACTGAAAAGACACTCGCTCAAAGGCCTCCCTTGGCAAGAATCCTCGTTGCTCCGTGCGACAAATTTCAGGAGTTCTCAGGTGTATTCTCTGTAACTGACGCCGAGCCGCTGTCGATAATCATAAACGTATGTTGTCAGACGCCTGATACCGACTTCCCCATGGAAATTGTGTGGGACGATTGGCAATTGCATTACTGAGGAGTCCTTGCCCTGGCCCTCACACCACTTTCAGACTGAGACATCTGGACAGCCTAGTCTCGCCGTCGATCCTTCGTGACGAGTTTGAACGATATTCACACGTCATTCCATGAACGGTCCTATCATTGTGTTGCAAGAAAAGCAGATTGCCAGCCTGATGTCGCTTCAGGTCTGGAGTATTCGCGATCTTACCTGAGATGATGACAATCAATTGGCCGAGATGAATCCATGACTGTGGGCGAGTGGAGGTCTGCGGTGAGGACGCTCCAGCCTTGGTAGTCGATTGCATCGAATAAAACGGCGGCGCCATCCACCGGCGCCGTCTCTCGAAATGGAGAGCATTAGGCACGCAGAATAGCATGTCGGTGACAAATCTTCGGTCATTCAACCTCGTCGGGTGGCGCGAGCAGTCTCCCGGTTAAGGTGAAGGCAGGTCGCCTGCTTGTGAAAGTTGACCATTTGCAGGCTCCTGTACAGGAGGTCTGGCAAGTATCTCGTCAGCCTCCTGCTTTCGAGAAAAGTTCAAATCAAAGTAATCGGCGTAAGCCAGCGCAGCCGTTGCCAGTTGGCGTCCCTTTTGGCTGTCTCCCTCCTGGATAGAAAGCTGCCCGAGATCCAGCGCTATGGCAGGGTCTCCAGGAAGTCTGTCAAACGCGGCCGTGAGGTTCTTCTTGCTTTCTGCAAGGTCGCCCAACCGCAATTGTGCGACACCAAGCGTATGCATGACGTGAGGGTCCTGGGGAAGCTTTCTGGCGGCGCGGAGCGCGCATTCGAGCGCCTTTTGCGCGTCTCCACCTGTTGTCAGCAGGCAGTAGGCCAAATTGTTGTTTCCGATGGGGTCGTCCGGACGGAGTGTTAGAAATCGCTGATACTCGTTAATGGCCGATGGCGCATCATTCTTGCGCTCAAAATACATGCCTCGCTGCAACGACACACTAGGATCATTTGGTCCTGCTTCCAATGCCTTGTCAAGGGACTCTCGCTCCCCCATGTCATCGTCAAGCGCTCGAAGTGCGGCGGCAAGGTTCAGCCAGGCACCCGGCACCGCTGCATGGCGCTGTGCGAGGGACCTCAGTCCGTCCTTTACATCCTGCAGTCTGGCAGCCATGGTCATACTCGTGAACATAAACCGGATAAGGCAGGGTGCTCCCTCTGACACCAAGGGCTCTATATCCTGAAATGCCTCCAGAGCGTCATCGTGCAGGCCGGCTGATTGATAGGTTGCTCCAAGTGCAAAACAACTCACCAGGGCAGCGTCTCTGGAGAGTTCTGCGGCAAGTGCGGATTCGGCGTCGCTGATTCCGGCGGCGGGATGGCCCACAGCCTGCATCAGAATCAGGCCTGCCCGGTCTCCTGAGGGCTTTGCAGTATCCGTCGGAAGCAGGCTGGCAACCGCATCTTCGGACTTGCCCATATTCAATAGTGCGCTGAACCTGATGAGCTGCGCTGTTGGCTGCTGGGATGCGCCGTCGATAGATGTGGCTTTTTCAAGAGCCGGTTCCCACTCGCGCATCATGGTGTAACACAACGCCGAAAGCACCCCCGTTTGCCCTTCCCAATTGGGGGAGGACGTCTCCCCAGCGATAAGGTCAAGACACTCATCCGGTTTGCCTTCATGAAGCAGGATATTGGCGAGTCCCAAGCGCAGCTCCGGTTTTCCAGGAGCGGCCTCGAAAGCCTGACTGAGCACATCCTTTGCTTCGTCGAGCCGGCGCAAGTCCAGGTAAGACTGGGATAGATTGAGCGCGGCTTCAGGAGCCCCAGGGAATATTGCATATGCAGTTTCAGCGGCTCTGCAGGCCTCGTATTCATGCCCACTGCTTCGGAGTATGGCAAAAAGCATCCCGTGAGCTTCCGAGTTGCTGGGATACTCAGTGCTGATTCGCCTGCACACGCTTGCTGCGTGCCTGGACATGCCGGCCATTCGGAACACCTGTGCGGTATTGAACAGACTGACAGCATTGTCGGGCCAGCGCTGGTTGCACGCGGTGAGTGCCTGCAAGGCCCGGGCATGTGCGCCTGAGAGTGCCATCGCGTAGCCCAAGGCATTTTGGCCAAGGAGTCCAAGGTCGTCGTCTCGGGTACTCCATGTTTCAACGGCCTTTAAGGCGTCTTCTCTGTTACCCTCCTTCAAAGCACGCAGATAGAGGCGCAAGGGGCTATCTTCGGCCAGGCTCTGAGCCAATTCTTCAGCCAATGCATGCTTGCCGGTAAAGATGGCCGCCGCCACAAGCGTCTCGCGCAGGTTCTCTCCGCCTTCCTTGAGGAACCCGTCGCGACCTTCCAAAAGTTGGTTGAGAACGGACTGCTTCCAGAGCGTGCGCCAATCTTTTGGGATCTCTAAAGGAGGTGTCCCTTCAGTCTTCAAGCCAGCACCAGATGCATGAGTTGTCGCTCCCCTTGCTGCAGAACTGCCGTTCTGAGCGCGCCTCAATGCCATCTGTACTTGAGTCTCCTGGGGTAAGACTGCAAAGGCTCTTTGAAGATAGCCTGTAGCTTCCTCATTAGCGCCCTTCTGAAGCATGCAAAATCCCATCGCGTAGTTGGCCCAACCGGAGGAAGGGTCTGTAGTCACCGCTTCACGTGCCCGAGATTCCCCCTCAGTAAGCTGTCCTGCCACGACCTGGCTTCGCGCCAGTACCGATTTGGTGTCTTCATTCTCAGGGGCTCTAGCCAGCATGTCCTCCAATTCCGCAACCATCTCGGTGCTCTTTCCCAAGGTCTCATAGACATCTACGAGCGCAACCCGGGCGGCAGTAGAGGTTGTCGAAACGGAGCCCAACACCTTCCTGAGCAGCGTCTCTGCCTCTTTCGCTTGACCCTGCGCGAGGCAGGCCAAAGCTAGATTTACCTTGATGTCAGCGGAATTGGGGAAACGCTCATTTAATGTGGAAAGGGTCGCCAATGCCTCCGCGCTTCGCCCGACAACCAGAAAAGTCCGTCCCAGCAACAGTCCCCCCTGTTCCGGATTGAGTGACGTGTACTGGCTAGCGAGCTGAATGGCCTCATCGGGGCGGTCGAGGTCAAGCAGAAGGTTCGACGTCTCCAGGTATGCGGCTCCCGTCTGGGGTGCACTGGACAAGACTTCCTGGAAAATTGCGAGTGCTTCGTCGAACTTATGTTCCGCCTTCAGGCATCGGCCGTAGCCAAGCTTGGCCATCGCATTGGATGAGTCGACCACAATGGCTTCCTGGTACAGTTCGGCAGCCTCCTGCAATCGCCCGAGCTTAAAGTAAGCATCTGCTTCAAGCCGGTATTGCTCACTTCGGCGGGCCTCACACGAGGATACGAGAATAACGAGGAAAAAGAGGACTGCGATTCCAGCGGCGTAGACGGGCTTGGACAAACCGTATAGAGGACGCATAGCCACTTCCTTTCATGCGAAAGGGCAAAATCAACTGCGAAATACCGTTGACGAATTCGCGCACTAAACGAATCGCAGAATCAGCTGCCTGCGGCCTGAACCAACTTTCAGGAAAGTTCATCCTCGGACTCAATGAGAGAATCAGAGACATTTCCGGGTCCCGCTCAGGGGAATGATACATGTCCCCCATTCACGTTGTTCTCGTGGTAAGCGAATGCACTTCAGAGCTGGTACCGATACGCGTTTGTGCCAAGTAACTGCACAGACTGCCACTGTCACAATCTGGACACTTTTCTGGTTCCTCTGAATCTGCCTGCTCGGTATTTGGATTGATGATTAGCTGAGACGTTTTGTACCCCCACTAGACCGCCCGATAATTGGAGTAGCCTAAATCACCGTGACAATGTTACCATACATCGCGTCAGGGTAAGGGGACATTTTCTATCGCGCACCATTCTTCCAGCAACGATGCATGCCGTGAGCAGCGACGGGGGAAGAGATGTTTCCGCTTAAGCGACCGCTGGCAAGCATACTTCTGATCGCGACAGTGTTGACTGGCCTTGGGGTATTGGGTGGCGCGGGATACCTATTGTTTCGTGGTTACCAAGGGCAGGGAGCCTATGTCACCGCAAAGCGCGCGTACGCTGAGGGGCGGTATCGCGAAGCCAAGAGCAATTTCACGTGGTATCTCGCGCGGCATCCGCAAGCCACAAGCGTTCTTCCAGAATACATCGATTCCTGTCTGAAACTGCTAAACGACCGCCAAGCCAACGTTCGTGACGCGGGGCGCGCGTATATGCAGCTAGCCCTTGCAACCCCGTCAGACCGTGCCCTGACCCAGCAGGTAATCGATTTCTACCTTCGACACGGACTGTGGCGGGACCTCGATTTCGCAGTTGACCTGCTTCTTCGGGTGAATCCAAATGACGCCACGCTGACCCTTGCCAAAGCGCTGGCATGTGACAACCTTGGGCGAACAGACCAGGCAAAGACTGCTTATCAAGAGATGATCCAATCTGGCAGCGCCGAGCCAGTAGTCTACGGAAACTTGGCCATACTCCTCCTGAAGAAGGGTTTGGAAGAACAGGGGTGGCAGGTTCTGGAAAAGGCCCAGGCAGAAGCCTCCGACAAAAAGCGTATTGGGGTGGAGCGCGCCCGCTTCTTGTTGGAAGCGAACGATTCCAGCAGGGCCGTGCAGGAGATCGAGTCAGCCCTGACTGCGGGTGCTGATTCCGCAGATGCCCTTTTGGTGGCGGCAAAGGTCTACGCTTCCAGCAAGCAGTGGGATAAGGCACGGTCATTTGCACTAAGAGCCATCGGCAAGGCGCCTGAGTCAGCGGACGCGTACGTCATCGTCTTCAAGACCTATCTCGCCTGTGGTCAAGCTGCTGAGGCTATCTCATTTCTATCCCAAACGGATCCGTATGTCCTGGCGGACAATCCACAGCATTATGTGTTGCTGGCTGAGGCGCAGATTGATGCCGGGCTCCTGCAGAACGCAAACAAAACTGTTGAGGCATTTCGGACCGCATGCCCAGACAACCGAATCGTGCCGGAGTATCTCGACGCGCGGAGACTAATGAAGCAGGGGCAGCTTACAGACGCGGTGTCTAAACTGGAGGTCGTCGTGCGGCAAGCTCCTGAACTTCGGGTTGCACGACGGTATTTGGGCGTGGCTTATCTTGAAAGCGGACAACGAGAGCGAGCGAAGAACACGCTTGAAATCTATCTCGCCAACAATCCGAACGATGAGGTCGCACTTGCGATTTGGGACGCGACGTTCGCGGAGCACCCTGTATCAGAACTCACCAAGACCGCAGTCTCTTTGCTTGAAAGCGAAGCGCCGTACTTTGGCTCACTGTTATCGACCGGATTCTCTCTCTCACGCGAGAAATCAGGCAAAGGGGCCGGCAATGAGCAAATAGCCCTGGCAAGACAACTCTTTGAGCGGGCGATCGAGCAAGCCCCCTCTGCACCTGGAGGCTATCGGGAACTCGCTTCTTTGTTTCTCGACCAGGGAGACGCTGAGAGTGCGAGAAGCGTGCTCTCCCGCGCGGAAGACGCTAAAGTCGCGGCTCCGGAGTTGACCCTTCTGCGGGCGGCACTCGCGCTTGGCGAGTCAGATGTTGAACAAGCCAAGAAGTACTTCGAGCTTGAGCTTGCGGAGAGTGCAATCACACCGGAGAGGGCCTTTGCGTGGGCGTCACTCTTCGCGGACCGCGGGTTTCTCGACGCAGGCCTGGACCTGCTTCGGACTCTTCAAGCCAGTGAGCCTTCCGCGGCAAATCACAGCGAACTTGAACTGGACGAAATTGATTTGTACCTCAGAGTGGGCAATTTTGAGGCCGCTAGTTCGGTTCTCGGGAATCTTGCAGAGAAATATCGCGATGTGACGACTATGACGACTCGCCTTAACGATAGCCGAATCCTCATTGCAAGAGCCTTGCTGATTTCGGATGACCCTCAGCACAGGAGTGCCGCAGAACGACTCACTGCAGAGGCTGAAGGCATCGAGCCCGAACGCACCGACGCGAAGGTCTTGCGGGCCTATGCGCTCTTGCAGCACGTTCCCGCAGATGTCGATGGCGCGGAGAAGCTGTGTGCTGCGGCGAGGACAGCGAATGCACCCGATGCGGAGACCTATATGATCTCCAGTGAAGTGGCCTCTCGAAAGGGTGATTTCGCAACGGCGCTCAGCTTTGCTTCCAAGGCCCGCGAAGCGTCGCCCGAAGACCCGGGTGCATGGGTTGTGCTTGCGCGAGCCCAGTTACAGGCGGGAAGGCTGCTGGATGCCATTCAAACGCTTGAAAAGTCAACTACCTTGTTCCCAAATAACCTCGCAATTGTTGGCTATCTTGCTCGGGCCTACTCTGATGCAAAGCGTTTTTCTGAAGCAGAGGTACTCATAGAGCGGGTGGAAGCTCTGCAAGGCGGCAAGTCTGCCTCCTATCTTCGCGCGCTGTTATCTATGAACCGCGGGAACTGGGCAGCGGCGGAGGGCCTTTTGCGCGAGATATATGCTCTGAATCAGAAGGACCTGGCAGTAATTCATTCACTAGCCGCTGCGTTTTCGAATCAGGGAAAGCGAAATGAAGCAGAAGAATTCCTGAAGCAATGCACGGCTCGTCAACCGGACGATCCCGATTTGTGGATTGAACTGGGCAACTTCTATTTGTCTGAAGGAACCTCCGTCAGGATTCCGGATGCATCAAGTTCCTACACTCAGGCGCTCGTGAAACAACACAACTCCTGGCGGGCACTACGTGGCCTGCTTGTCGTGGAATTGCTGACGAACAACCCCGGCGCGGCGCTCGGTCTGTGCGACCGCCTGTTGGCGCAGCGGCCCGAAGATACCGAGGTGTTGGAGCAAAAGGCATTTATTCTGTCGCGCATTCCCGCACAGCGCGCGGAGGCGCTCGCCATCGTTCAGCGCGTAATCGATATCAATCCCAAGCCCATGCTCCTATTCTTGCGTGGGTCCATCAGACTCGACCTTAAGGATTACGCCAAGGCCATTGAAGATTTTCAAGGCTTCAGCCAAGCGGGCGGCGTTGCCCCCGGCAATCTGAAACTGCTCATGGCGGAGGCCTATCTCGGACTCGGCAGATTGGACTTAGCCCGCACCTACTATGATTCCGCCAAGGAAGAAGCTGAAGGGAGTTCGCCGTCCGACAGGGCCCGATTGGCGAACATGGCAGCTCGACTCGGAGAGTAACGTAACACCTAATGGACAGTGCTGTTTCCCAAAGGGGACTGCGGGACGCCATCGCAAACGCAAAATGGTTCAGGATTGGCTTTTGGATAGCGACTCTAGCTCTCTCGGCTTTCATCCTCCGACCTTACTTCGAAAACTGGCGCGATAATGTCTCCCGTGAGAACTCCTACTATACGCACGCCTTTCTTGTTCCATTCATATGCTTGTTTTTCACGTGGCGGATGCGAAATGAACTCGCTCGAATCCCAAGGGGTTCGTCAAATTGGGGATACGCCGTCCTGGGCTGCGCATGCCTTATGGTCCTGGGAGGAGATCTCCTTGGGTTGCGCATGCTCGGAGAAGCGGCGATTATTCCGCTACTGGCGGGATTTGTATTGATTTTTCTGGGCGCAGGTCACCTGCGTCGCCTGTGGTTCCCGTTAGCATTCCTGCTATTCATGATACCTCTGCCTGAATTCCTTACAACAAGCATTACCTTCCGGGTAAAGATGCTCGCCATGGACTGCGCCATTTTCCTTTCGCGCGCTTGCCTGCTTCCTATGATTCGCGATGGATCATATGTCCGATTCGGCGACGATCAGCTCTTGATTGGCGATGTGTGCGGAGGTCTACGTTCCCTTATTGCGCTCCTGGCGCTCGGCGCCATGATGAGCTATATGAGCCAGACACGACCATGCGCTCGAGTCTTGACCCTGCTGGTGTCCGTTCCGGTTGCCGTCTTTTCCAACGTCCTCCGCATCTTCTTTCTTTGCGTGGTTGCCAGTTTCTGGGGAAGTGAGGTCGCCAGCGGCTGGGTTCATGACATATCGGGCCTCTTTATTTACGTGGTAGCGCTCCTACTTCTATTTGGATTTGACCGGTTGCTTCATCGCCTCGCCCCCTCCAAGCCGCATACTTCCGCACAGGCCTCATCATGAAACGGTACCTCATCACATTCATTATGCTGTTGGCTACTGCAATACTGCATCTGACTATCAGAGGGGCTGAGGCCAATACCGCGGCGAACAGCTCTCCGTCGGACTTGTTTAATCTGCCATCCGAGATTCTGGAATTCCACCAGGCCGGCCCTGACATACCTGTGTCCGAATCCATAAGGCAACAGTTAGAATCAAACGCGATTCTCATGCGCAGCTATTCGTCGCGTAGCGGCGGAACCATTCTGATGACCATCGTCTGTGCGGGAACGACTCGTCGCAGCCTCCATTTCCCTGAAGTCTGCTTCACGGGTCAGGGTTGGGAGACGCAAGACAAAGCGCCGATTCCGGTGGGGGTATACTTTGTGGGACAAGGGCTCACGCTGCAGAGAGGCAAGTCGCGCCAGGCGGTGCTCTACTGGTTCAAAACGGGCAATGACTTCACGGGAAGCTATTTTGTGAATTCGCTTTGTTGGGTGCGCGACAAACTTTTGCTTCGTAATCCTAGTTCTATGTTGATCCGATTGAGCATCCCCGTCGACAGTTCGGGCGAGCAGAAAGCATTTCGAATGCTCAACGACTTTGCTTCCAGCCTGGCGCCGATTCTGCAGGATAGAATCCCGTAGCCGTACTCGGTTGTCTCCTCACGTGGATGCACTGCGTGACATGCCAACTGGCTTGGTCGGCCTGTAGGCCCGACCGCATACCTTCCAACGCCCAGGAACTACCGCCTGTCGTGCAAAGGCTAAGCAAAGAAACCAGAAAGCACAATGCATAGTGATATTTAATTTCAACGGCTCACATGACTTCTGCGCTTCCCAACGACTGCGGGAATAGCGCATTTGCAGGTCAATCAATGAATGACAATTTGTCAACAAGTGCAGTAAAGAAATGTCTAGGATGAATACTCATTGTCCAGCAGTCACGGAATTCATTCCCGGCACCGCCACTCGGCAGACTGTCATTATTCTTACTTTAAGGTTTGGGCCCAAGCTTCTAATTGGCCTTCATCAACGCCCAACAGCCTCCTGATACTAGACTTAGTTTGCCGGTACTCATGTTTGGGCCTTACCGCACCGCCGTTTGACCTCGCCGACATTGTAAATTAAATACTATATCACTCCAAATGGCACTATTCTTGCTTAAAGACTCTGCGTGCAAGGAGTCTTGTGCCACCTCCTGTAACTTGGGGTCGGACCTTAGGGGTATGGTCCGAAGACTGGGCTGAGAGGAGGTGAGAAAAGTGTTGAAGATTTTGGGCTGTGCTTTTGGCGTGCTGTTGGTTGCGCTGTTTGCCATGCCTGCTTTCGCTGATTCCATTACGATTTTCGGATCGGAAACCAACCCGGAATCGGGCAGCCTCCTGCAGGCGCAGGCAGTCGTCAGTTACGACGGTAACGGTACGCTGACCGTAGTGCTTGCCAACGTGGACGATGTAGCGTTGAAACCCAGCGATCTCCTGACGGCGCTCTTCTTTTCCGTCTCTGGAGGTTACATGCTCGCACCTGTGAGCGCGGTGCTCACTTCCGGCTCTGCTGTACTCAATGGCCCGGATGGGGGCGGCAACGTGGGTGGTGAGTGGGCTTACGGGGACGGTCTCGTTGGTGCTCCCAATGGAGCTACCTCGGGTATCAGCAGTTCGGGCTTTGGTTTGTTTGGCACCGCAAACTTTAACGGTGTCAACCTGGCTGGCCCCGTCGCTGTTGATGGGATGAACTACGGGATAGATTACGGAATCGGACCCGGCTCGAATAATGCGGTTCTGTCGAATCCGACCATTTCTAATTCCGTGACCTTTAACCTTTCCGTCGCGGACGATTATGCGGGGTTCTCTTTAGCGAATCTCTCGAACTGGTCGTTCCAGTACGGAACCGCTTTGGACGAGCCGAATTTCCCGCCGGACGAACCGGGCATCCCCGTGCCGGAACCTGCGACATGGTCGATCGTTGGCATTGGCATGTTGGGCTTGTTTGCGGGCAGGTTCCGTAACAAACTTTAACTCTCTTACCATTAGGTTGGCATGAGACAGCGTATTAGGTTGGCATGAGAAAGCGTTGTGAGTTGCAACACTTTCTCATGCCTTGTCATTTCTGCAACCAGCCAGTTTCACATTCCGTAAACTCAGTCCCCTCGACCTGGTTTTATTTCTGCGAAGGCCTGGACTTACTGCTTGTCAGCGCGATGCTCACGGGATTGCTGAGGACAGACAGGTTGCCTGCGTAATCCTGAGCCGCTATCGCGTAGGTATATGTATTGCCAGCGGTGACCGCGGTGTCTTGAAACGACAGGGTTGTCACTGCCGCCACATACGAGAGCGCAGAACCGCCGGAGCCTCTGAACACGCTGTATTGGCGAATGCCGGTGCCCGTTCCGTCAGAGCTCGCGCTCCAAGTAAGGGCCACGCCCTTTCGGTTCAGGCTGGCCTGAAGCCCGGTGACGGTGAGCGGCGCCTGTGAATCCAATGTGTAGGAAACCGTACCCTGCGCCGTCGCATGCACGCCCGAAGGATCCGAAACGCCAAGCTTCAGCGTATACTTCCCGTCCGTGATTCCGGAGGGAGGAGTCACGGTAGCAACGAGGGTGCCGCTTTGCCCCGGCGACAGTGCAAGTTGAGCCGGTTGACCCGATGCGGACCATCCAGCGGGCAGGCTGGCCGCAAAAGCAAACGTGGTTGCGCCCGCGTTTGAATCGTTATTCGTCACCGAGACGGTGAATTGAAGCGCGTTTGAGGGCTGCGATGCGACCTGGTTCGATGGCGATATTGACACGCTCGGAGCGCGAACTACGGCACCGAAATCGACTTGGACACTGACGAATCCGGAGACAGGATCGACATTGTGGCTCAATTGGGTGACTTTAATGCCGTTTGCAGTGTCTTGGAATATCCCTCCGTCCGCCAATGCCTTGACAAAAGACGTCTGTGCGCCTGCATAGCGGTGGATGTTGAGTTGATTGGCATAGCCGGAGTTTAATGCGCTGTCGTATCCCAGCAGGGTTCGATACGACAGGTAGTAATACTCCCCGGTATTGGGCTTGTAGATCTTGAGAACCTGAGGCAGGTTTGTCTCCCACGGATTCAGCGCCAAGGGCGCAATCGTATACGTTCCCCCTGCCTGCACGACCTTCACGCGCTCAGAATAGCCGGTAAAGAAGCCCAACTGCTCTTTGTGGGGCGCGTCAGGATGGCGATAGCCGACGCCGCAGTACCCCATGATGTCGGACAAGTCTCCATATGCGTTATCTGTGACGCCGTCGTTGTTGGTATCCGTGCCGGCGTGATACATCCCAAGATTGTGACCCAATTCATGTGCAAATGCGTCCGGATACCGTATTCCGACTACCCAGGCGCGAGCGGGATTACCCGGTCCCACATTAGCAACTCCTGACCAGCCACAGGTGTTGGCGGTCGGAATGACAAACAGCAAATGCTCATACAGATCCAGCTGAACACCATCGTAGGATGCCTGATTCTCTGCGTCCGAGGCCCACGCGTAATAATTGCACGCGTCGGTGCTCATTGCATTGACCGTGTACGGGCCGAAGACATCGGGGGTTCCGTTGCCGTCGGTATCAGACTGAAATCCAATCAGGCCCGAAGTGGCCTCTTCGTATAATCCGGACACATTCTTGTTCGCGTAGGACTGGCTGGCGTCTGGCCAAAGAATGGCGGCTACCTGCTGAGGCGTACACGGAGCCGCAGTATCCAGAAAGTCAACGATTATCACAGCAATGGTACGCTGACCTGCAACAGCCGCGCTGTCTTGAAGTACGGTGACCGAACTGCTGTCCCCACTTAGGACCACCAGTTCGTCCCCGCGCACCTTCCCTCGCGCCTTGATGACCTGCCCGGACTTGAGCCCGTGTCGCGGGGTGCCTTCGAACTTGATCCAGTAAAGCTTGCCCGTCTTCTGGTCCGTCAGCACGTGGTACAACTTTCCCTCGCTGTTCTGAGGGTAGTCCTCCTGGACAACCTCGACTATCCCTGTGATAGTGGTTTCCGGGACTGTAGATTCGCCTGGATTGACTTGTGCGTGCGAGGCGACGCACAAGAAGGTTACTGCCAGCACGCCCAGCAGCCAAGCTAGACTAGCCTTTGCCGTATTTACCATAGTACTCACTCCTCTTCTGGCGGCTGACGCCGCATACGCGGCACTTACTAAGGGGATTCACGAACAATTCTCATACCCGGATTTTTAAACTATTTAATTTCAATACGTTAAGCTGATATGTGCGTGGGTAGCTGGGGAAATTAAACCGGGCGAATCGACAGTAAGTACCCAATAGGACAAAAAATTGTCACCGCCAAAAATTGGTTGCACAACTCAATAATTGTCAAAAAATACCACAGATAGCACAGAAAAAAAACGATTCAGCAAAGACGAACTGGATTGCCATCAGGCATGAGGGGGATGGCCTCGGCGGTAGGTCAACTTCGCGCGGGAAACCCGTGGGGCAATTGCCGAGCGAATGTGGAACTCAAGCGAGGCACGGGCACTACTCGTCGTTGCCCGATATCGGTCCTCAAGCCACGAGCAGACGGGGAATGGTAGTCCTCCGATGCCTCACGTAGTGGGTCAGGGTGCCTTTTTGACTCCCTGCGCTGCCCCGTCGAGTGCATACACATGGTGCACAGACACATAGGCGGGGGCTGAGTAATAATCGCCGTCATGAACAAGAAGCAGTACGTCAGTGCGCACGCTGGGATGTTCTTTCATCTGTTGCCATGGAATCCGGACTCTCAGGATGGACTTTTCCGCATTCAGCGGCTCGATTTCGGCTTCCCCGCGCAATACCAACGCACAGTATGAGGCTATAGGACGCCCGCAATCCGTCCAGCTGAATCGCAGGTCAAGCGTCCAGCGCTTCCGCAAGACTGTACGCCCGTCGTCACTCTAGGCCTGAAGACGTTTTCCCACACCGGACTGAGCTGGGCAACAGGAGTCTCAATCCGTAGCGAAGGATAGGCACCCGGCAGGACACTGGAATGCCCGTTATCGAAACTGCGAAAGACGTCCTGTTTAAACCCGGCACCGGTGCCCTCCCGATACCAGGCATTGATTCGTTCGATGCAACGCTTTCCGGAAGAGTTCCTATACGGGCCTCCCGTCCATTTCCCATCAGCCAGAGGCAGTTTATCGTCCGGCGCACTGGGAAACTCCGGCCAAGTGACGAGGTGGTCAAGAAGGTATCCTTTTGACCACGAAAATGGGGTTCCGTCCAGATTCTCCAGTGAGCCGCCGAAAGGAGGAACTACGGTACCGTCAACCGTTCTCGCGAAGGGTATTTCCGCAGGATTACCGTCCAGAAGGCCCTCAATCTCAACGCAAAGGACAGATTGGCCACAATCTGTCACTTTGTTATCTAGTCGTGCACTCGGTATCTGACTAGCGAATAGGCAAACAATGAGCCAGAGTATTCCCGCAGAGGTGACCACTTTCCCCATCCTTCTCGGCCTGCTCTGGTAAGGCCCTATCGTGGTGAACAGCGGGACGCACGTGAGACACTGACGCCCATACAGGAACAGCGCCCGACATAGTAATGTAACAGACAACCGCAATTTTAGCATTAGTCAAGTTCGCGTGGACAAGTCGCGTTCAAGGATTTGTCAAGTTTGATATATTTTTTCATGTTTATCGCATTTTACTCAGGCCATGACATCTCTGAAAGCTAAGTTAAGGTCCTGGAAAATATAGATTTAACATTATCATGCTGAAGCGGTATATGACTTGCTTACAAATTGAATGTGTGCCGCTTGCCATGAAGAGCTAGTGCGTGGGGGTACTGCACTTGTCTTCAAAGGCTTTTGGGACATCGACTTCAACGAAAGCGCCTGCTTCTTTCGGGGAACCAGAGCACGCTTGGAGATCCGCAAATCAACAGAAAATGCAGCGCCTCGAGACTGATGAAGGATTGGAAGATGCGAGGGTGCGTGCACGGGTTTACCCCTACCTCAAGCGGACAATTGACCTGACGATATCTCTCTTTCTGGTCATCTTATTATTACCGCTTTTCGTGGGTGTCGGAATGGCACTTATGATGAGTCGAAGCATGACCATCATTCAACGGACACCCAAGATGGGGATTGAGTGTCAACCGTTCAGTGAACTCTCATTTGCCACCCAATGGCGTGTTTTTCGTAAACTTCCGATTCTTATCAATGTTTTGAAAGGTGATTTGTCGTTTGTTGGTCCACGGGCCGCCTACTCGTGTGAGATGTGCTCGTATTGTCGAAGTGAACCTCAAGCACGCCTTCGGATAGCAGTTCGTCCGGGACTCATTTGTGACTGGTGGGTCCGGCGCCACATTAGTCTGGACTATGTCCAGGAAGTTGCGCTGGACGTGCGGTACGTGAAGAGCATGTCATTACGCAAGGACATAGGCCTCGCACTGCGCGCAATTCCAGGGATCGTTACGTGGCTCCTGTGGGGAAACGCGCCTCCTGTGTACCCTGCGGAAGTGCGCATCCTGGGCGTCCGGATTGACAATATGTCAATGAACAACGCCATCGACCGCGTAATGAACATGATAGATTCACCTCAGGCGGGTCACGTCTGTTTTGTGAATCCACACAATATAAATCAAACCTTCCAGGTACCCGAATATAGACGAGCCCTTGACGAGGCGGACCTTGTTCTGGCAGACGGCTTTGGCACAAAGCTGGCCGGAGAGATTTTGCGTCAGCCCATTCGCCAAAACCTCTGCGGTACAGACCTTTTCCCCCGCTTGTGTGCCCGGCTGTCTGAAGCCGAAAAGAAGATCTACCTCGTGGGTGCCGCGCCCGGGGCAGCCGAACGCGTCGCAGATTGGGTCAGACAGCATTATCCGGGGGTCGTAATCAAGGGATGTGACCACGGGTATTTCAATCCCATGGAAGAGCGCGAGGTGGTCTGCAGAATCGCACAATCGGGAGCGGATATGCTTGTCGTGGCAATGGGTGTGCCAAAGCAGGAACTCTGGATCCGCAATCATCTAGCTGAACTCAACGTTCCCGTGGCCATGGGGTGGGGGGGGCTTTTCGATTATTTCTCCGGCCGAATTCCGCGGGCGCCGCTCTGGGTGCGCGAGATTGGAATGGAATGGGTCTACCGCCTTATTCAGGAACCAGGTCGAATGTGGAGACGCTATCTTATAGGCAATTTTGTGTTTCTTTTTCGTATAGTCCGCGAACGCTTTCGCGCTGTGGAAGTCTCTTCACGCTGCAACCGAATTGGTTCCCAGAATTAGCCGTATGATCGAGTGAGGAAGTAGGGTGCCTGCTGGTCGCCAGGAAGTGGAAGGTCAGAAAAATCGAACCGAACCCGCGCAGGCGTGGAGTGAACGATAGGGCCGATAAAGTGAAAAAGCTGCACACAGCAATTTATTTCTAATATATAATGGGCGTAAACCTAGCGTACGAGAAGTCAGAAGTATACTCGAAGTGCGAGAGCCGACAGTTGGGTCCGCCGACTGTACGTAAGTCAAGTCGGAAGCGGGCAGATGAGGATGGGGCAATCGCAACACGTTTTGCGGAGGTTTGCATTGAAGCGTCTTGACTAAGCGCGATTCCGGGGAGGGGACAATTCTGTCAACTCAAGTTCTGCGAGTCATGTGGTATTTGACGGTCCTTGTCCTTGCGTGTGGACTACAGTTTGGTTGCGCAACAAAAGCACCCCCCAATGCTCCATCTGCCGCTACGAAGTCGGGGGGGGGCGGCAAAGACGACGCAATAGTTGACCGGGCTGTAGTGCCAACAAAAAACCTGCTGAGTGATGCCCAATCGACCGACGCTTCCGACCAAAAGACTGGGGATTCAATCGCGGGGATGGAAATTCCCCTGTCATATCGAATTGGGCCGGGAGATATTCTGAGCCTACGCTCTTTTGATGACGAAAGGCTCAGCATGCAGGCGCAGGTTCGCTATGACGGTTACATCTCACTCCAGATGGTCCCCGACTTGAAGGTAGACGGACTCTCTCGCCAAGAAGCGGAAGAACTTGTACGGGGCGCCTACGCGGAATTCTACTCCGAGCCACAGCTAACCCTTTCCATATTCGAGGTCAGAAGCAAGGTCTTCACGATTTTGGGCGATGTCAGCCGTCCTTCCGAGTATCCCTATATTCGCCCTATTACGCTCATGAACGCAATCGCTGTGGCCGGCGGCCCTCGAGTGAATCAATATGGCGGCGACACGTACGTCGGCAGTCAGGGGCAACTGGTCAAAGCCTTTATTGTGCGACATGCGGATGGTCACCGCGAGGTTTCCGAGTTCAATTTGCGAGGCTTCCAGAAATCGGGTCCGAGCCCGGCGGATACGCCGGTCTATCCGGGGGACGTAGTGTATGTTCCCGAGAGCGCGAACCTGGTTTATGTGCTGGGTGAGGTGCGCCAACCGCGTGTGTATGCGATATCCGAAGGGCTGACACTCACGCGTCTCCTTTCCCTTGCAGGTGGATACAATGAATCTACTGCACGAATCCGAGAGGTGGCCATCACTCGCGAGATAAACGACACGGAGACAAAGATCTTCATTTTCGATGTTCGCGAAGCCCTTAAGAAGGGGACGGACATGTTGCTGGAACCCGGGGACATAGTATATGTGCCTCGAAAACGCCTCGTGAACGCACAGGCATTCGTGCAGCGGCTGCTTGCGCCTGCTACCACGGGCATGAGCTTCGCTCAGCAGGTCTTGAGCCTTTATCAGCAAGCCTACAGTGCCTACTATACGCCGGAACAGTTTGACCGCATGTACAACGAGAGCAGGGGAGTACTTGGTTCATCCATTCAGTCGACACTGGAACAGAGCGTGCAGTCTTTGCAGGGAGTGGTTAACAGCGCCATGCAGCTCGTCCCTCCACTCGGGAAATAGGAGCGCCATGAATCAAGACACCCGTCCATCGCTGGTAACAGCCTCCTTGGAGACAGGGACACCACCTGCCGGCTGGCCGGTTTTTGATTTCAAGCGGTTCGTCGTATTGCGTGGTCGGATGATCGCCGTGACCACCTTGTTCCTGGCCATTCCAACAGTAGTTGCGGCGTGGCTGTTTGTGCCGGTGGGTTACACGGCCAGTGCTGATATTCGACTATTGTCAGCCGAGCCGTTTGTTCTAGAAAAGCCGGAAGACGACACCCCCTACGCCACGTATGTAAACACCCAAATCAGCATTGTAACGGGAAACGCGGTGCTCTCCGATGTCTTGAAGTCACCGACCGTTCGCGACCTTCCGCTGTTGAGCAGTCAGGACGACCCTCTGGAATACCTTAAGGGTTGTGTGAGCGCCCACATAAGCCGGGGAGGCGAGATTATCACCATTACCTGTTCCATGCCGGAAAAGGAAGCGGCGCGCATTACGCTGGAACAAATCGTCTCTGTGTACATGAATTATTCCATCACCCTGGTAGCCTCCATGAGTGATGAGCGCTTGGCGTGGCTTACGCGTGAGCGCGACGCCCGGCAGGTCGAATTGGATATGCAACTGGAGAAAATCGCCACGCTCGAAAAGACGCTTGGTATTCCCGTTGTTGGAGAAACACCGCTGGAAACGGGAGAGCCGCAACTGTACAACGAAAGCTTGATCCGTGCCGAGGAAGACCTGGTCAAGGCACAACGCTCGCAGGCGGAGCTTCAGAACCAGATGACGTTGGCCGAAGCGCTGACCGACAATGTCTCAAAAGGCCTGCCTGCCTACGATTTCGGCCTAGAGGAGCGGGTGAGCGCTGATTCGCGTGTGAGTGCGTTGCGTGGAGAAGTGGTTATGGCACAGGCCCGACTGGCGGGAGCCTCGGATATCGAAAGGGAGAATCTGCCCACGCGGAAGATTGATGAAAAACGCCTCGCGAGTCTCCGGGACAATCTGCAGACGGTCGAGCGAGATGTCCGGAAGGAAGTACTCCAATCGTTTCAGGCACAACAGAGCCGGGAGTTCGATTCGCTTACTAAGGAAGTGGAAGAGGCACAGCAGCGCGTGAGCAAATACAAACAACTACTTGACGAATACAAAGGACGTGTAGAGAAGACCACCGAACAGTATGCCCAGTTGAAGGACCTAGAGAGTAAAGTTGCAGAGACTCGCAGCATTCTCGATGAGGTTCGCAGTAATATTGCCAGCATCAAGGTGGAGAGTAACGCCCCAACCCGAGTCCAACTCGTGGCCCCACCCAGTGTGCCGGGAGGCGGCCCCGACTATTTGCCGCGAATCGTCGGGATGCTGATGGCTGGGGCCGCAAGTCTCGGAGTCGGAGTAAGCCTTGGCGTTTGGCGTGAATTGACCGATCAGCAGCTACGCTCCTCTCAAGATCTGGCGCGGCTGACTGACCTGCCTGTCGTGGCCACAATACCACATGCCGACGAAGATTCAGTGCCGGACAAAGTGGCTATACCTCTTGTCACGGAAAGGCTCCCCCTTTCAACACTTGCAGACGCATACCGCAGGGTACTGGCGCAGTTTCTTCATCCTGACAGGGGAAGTGTTCGCGATATGGGGTCCCTGCTCGTGGTAAGTCCCACTCGAGGCGATGGAAAGACTTCACTAACCTGTAATCTGGGCGTGGCGTTGGCTCAAGCGGGCCGGCGCGTACTGCTCGTGGATTTGTCTTATCGGCATCCAAAGCTTGAGAAGTCCTTTGGCCTTCCCGAGGCGGAGGGACTCGCGGAGATACTTAGCCGGTGCAGGGCCCCGAATGAACTCTTGCGGCAAACGCATGTGCCAGGTCTCTACGTATTGGGACCCGGCCAGGACAAGGACGACCTTGCGGGACGCCTTGCATCACGTGAAATGTCGAATTTTCTCGTGAAGGCACTTGAGGAGGTGGATCACGTGATTCTGGACTCGCCGCCATGGCTCATTATGGCCGATGCAAGGCTGGTTGCGCTACTCGTATCCAGCGTGCTCGTCGTGGTGGGTTCTGGAGTCTCTTCACTTGGCATGGTCGCGCGGTGCTTGCGCGAGCTTAGGGAAATTGATGCGAAAGTGATCGGCGTTGTGCTGAATGGGGCGCGGCTCACAGTAGGCGGCTACATGAAGAAGAATTATGAACTCTATCACAGCTATGGAGAAGAAATGCCTTCTGAGATGGACAGGGCAACTCCATTAATTCGCCGGAAAGCAGGTTCGGCAGGTCACGAATCGGCTAGATGAAGTAATTCGGGAAACGCGGTTGGCCGGTTCGTTCTGGAGGGTACTTAAGGGTATCGCAGGTTCTGGCTCGCAAAGGTGCTTCTCGACTGGAAACGCTTTTGTTCATAGTTGCGCTTGCTGGGTGATTGCAGTTCGCGGGTGGGTAGTCCTGTTTTGCGCCGTGAAATACTGGCGTGGAGTCGGCTAGATGCTGTTCAGGCCCATGGTGAAGCTGTTTCTCCGGGTATTACGCGACATCAGTTGTCTGTTTGCCGCATTCGCGTTCTCTGTGTGGTTGGCTACTGGACCAGAAGAGACGTGGGGGGAACGCGCCGCGACATATGGGATCTACTTTGCTGTCTTTTCGGCGATCTGGTGCATTGTGACTTTTGACCAGCACCTGTACGAGTCTCGGCGCGGCGAATCCCTGACGGCGCTTCTCTTTTCTGTGACCCGGGTCTACTTCATAACACTGATATTCAGCGGATTTGCGCTTGTCCTCTATCTGAAATGGGACTACAGCCGCCCGTTCTTTCTTGTGTTCTCCGTTGTCGCATTGACGATGATGCTGGCGGGAGTACTGATTACTCGTCCCGGCGTCCTAGTACTGCGCCGACGCTATAGTGACTGCCGCGTCCTGTTTGTGGGCGCGGACGAAAAGGCTGTGGAACTTGCCAGAGACTTCCTAGCCGACGAACACAGAATGTACCGCGTGATTGGATACATCAAAGATGACCCCGCACGCGGTGCCGGATTCAATGAACTTGGGATAGCCTGTCTTGGCAAGGTGAGCGAAATCGATAGACTCCTGATTCAGCACATGATTGATGAGGTCTACCTGGCGCTTCCCTTGGGCAGCTTCTACAAGGAAGTCGAGCGCATTGCCCATGTATGCGAGACCATCGGAGTCCCTGTTCGGCTCGTAGGGGATATGTTTCCAGTGCACATGGCCGCATGTGACGTTACACGAATCGGAAATGTGCCCCTCTTGTCTGTCCTTGGTAGACCTCGGTACTTGGCAAACATTCAATTGCGGCGGGTAACGGAAGTTATCACGGCGTTCCTGCTGCTGTTTGCGCTGGCGCCCCTTTTCGCCATCGTCGCCCTGATTATAAAGCTCGAATCGAAAGGTCCCGTCTTTGTCCAGAAGCGTCAGCCTGTGGGAAACGAGCGGGCCGAAAGCTTGTGGGCGTTTCGCATACATCCGGTCGCTAGCGGAAGAGGGAAGACAGATGCGGCAGTTCAGCTCACTCGAGTTGGCCGCTTCCTGCGCCGCTACGGACTGGACGATCTGCCACAACTGGCCGATGTTCTCTTTGGGCAGCTTTCGTTCCTACGAGTACCGTTGCACTCAGGCGCATCGCCTCGTGCCCTCGAGAACGGCAGTGAGGACCGGTGGTCATACTTGAAACCCCATTCCATAACCACCCTCGTTCTGGCTGGCCTGGATGCCTGCTGCATCTCTGCGGCCTACTTTCTTGCCATCGATCTCACGACGGTTACTCCGGAGTTGGTGAAGATTTGCCTTGTGAACTATCTGCCGTTCTGGGCTATCTTTGTGGCCGCGTGGTATGCGGCCGCAACCGACAGGTGGCTATGGCGGTGGCGTAACGTCGAATCGCTGACACCGGAGGTGTTTGGCATTCTCAAGGCCATAGGCAACGCGGCCGTCATCAGTGGGTTCTTGTTGGCAGTGCTTGTTTCTGGTGTGCGATCGACAAGAAACTTCCTTCTCGTGTTCTGCCTGCTCTCCTGTGTCGCGTTGCTTGTTTTCCGCACTTCCATTCGCTTTTTGACGCAGATCATCTACTCCCTGGGCTATCGCATTCGCCATGTGGTCGTCGTCGGTGCCAATGAGCGAACCGTTGATCTAATCCGGCAACTGGGAGGAGTGTCGCGCTTAGGGTATCGAGTGGTGGGAGTGATCGATGACGAAAAGCCTCGCACCGATTCCGTGGGACTGGCGGAGGTACCGTACCTCGGACCCATCAGCGAAGTTAGCACCATCTTGAAGCTGAACAAAGTAAATGAAACCTTCATAACCCTCCCGGTTCATTCCCATTTTGATGCGATAAAGGCAGTGGTCGAAGAGTGTGAACGCGTAGGCATGCCGGTACATGTTGTTGGGAATGTCTTGCCGCTTCACATCGCAAAATGCCGCACGGTACTGATTGAGGACAGGCCACTGATTTCTCTCTCCACCATGTCCGAGACTTACGCCTGGCTGGCGGTGAAGCGACTCGTAGATTTTGCTTCCTCTAGTGTCCTGATCATCCTCTTCGCGCCGCTCTTCGCCGTGCTTGCAGTCCTCATCAAGTTGGCTTCCAAGGGCCCTGTGTTTTTCGTGCAAGATCGTATTGGGCAGAACCACCGGTCTTTCAAGATGATCAAGTTCCGGTCAATGGTGGCAAATGCCGAGGACCTTAAGCGAGACCTCATGCCACTGAACGAGGCGGATGGACCGGTATTCAAGATTCGGAACGACCCGCGTGTGACAAAATTTGGGCGCTTCCTGCGCAAATACAGCCTCGATGAGCTTCCGCAGCTCTTTAATGTCTGGTTAGGGCAAATGAGTCTGGTGGGCCCGCGCCCTCTGATGCCCCATGAAGTCGACAAGTTCAAGTGGTTTGAAAGACGTCGCTTGAGCGTCAAACCCGGAATGACAGGCCCTTGGCAAGTTAGCGGCAGGAGCGACGTCCCCTTCCACGAGTGGGTTGCAATGGACCTCGCCTATATCGATTCGTGGTCATTTAGTGCGGATTTTCTGATCCTCTTAAAGACGTTCAACGCAGTGTTTAGCGGTCGTGGGGCGGCGTGAAGCAGTGATTGAGAAACGCCAACTGGTATGCGGCAAAGGGGAGTGCTTCCCAGAAGCAGCCTTCTCTGCATGCATTTCTGCGGAACTCTGTAGGGGCGTAGTGGGAAACTTGTGCGGTGAATAGTGAAGCCTCCAAAGCTGCGGTCAAGCCCGGCAGGCTGAGCCTATTCGTGTTCATTGACGCGTTTGGCTGGGAACTTGTCAAGCACTACTCCTTTCTGGATGACATGCTACCCGTCAGAATGCCGCTGGGCACCCAATTTGGCTATAGCTCTACGTGTATTCCAACGATACTTACCGGAAGGCTTCCTCGGGAGCACGGCCATTTCACATTCTTCGCGCGCGCCACGGGGAAAACGCCATTTGCCTACTATCATCTTTTCAGCGCGATCCCTCGGTTCATCACCCGGCGCGGGCGAATCCGTAGTTACATGAGCAAGCATCTCCAGCGCATTCACGGTATCACCGGCTATTTTCAGATTTACAACATGCCATTCAAGCATCTGTCCAAATTCGACTACATGGAACGTCGCGATATCTTCGAACCGGGTGGTATCAATGGCGGATGTCCGACCATTTTCGACCATCTGCGGGAAAACGATATCCCGTTTCACCGGTCTGACTGGCACGCGAATGAAGAGGCAAATCTCGCTGCCGCCAGGCTGGCGATTGATGAAAGCAAGATCCGGTTCGGGTTTGTTTACCTCGCCGCTCTAGATGCGATATTGCATCGCGAAGGCAAACATGGGAACGGGGGGGCCCGCAAAGTCCGTTGGTACGAGGATCAACTTCGGATTCTGATGGAACATGCCAACCGCCGCTACGACGAAGTCCGGCTCTTTGTTTTTTCTGACCATGGCATGACGGACACTATCTGCACATGCCCCCTCATGGAACGAGTCGACTCTCTGGGCCTCCGCTTTGGCAAGGATTATTTGGCCGCGTATGACTCCACAATGGCCCGATTTTGGTTTTACAGTCCCCGTGCTCGAGATGCCATCACTGCCCAATTGAATGAGGAAGCACACGGCCACATCCTGTCCCAGGAAGTACTGGCCCGGTGGGGCTGTGACTTTCCAGATAACAGGTATGGCGACCTAATCTTTCTCATGGACCCTGGCTGTCTACTGTGCCCAAGCTTTATGGGTGAAAAACCACTTGTGGCAATGCACGGCTACGACCCGGAGGACAAAGACTCCGTTGCCACATTCATGACCAATTCCCAAGATGCCGCAAGACCGTCCCACCTGGTCAACATGCTTGCCCTGATGCGGTCCGAGGCCGATAGCGATGTGCGAAGTGCGGCTCTCACTGGCCCTGTTACTGCAGATGAAGCCTAACTCCCCAGACGCGACACTCCGTGTGCCAATCAGCAAGAGGCTCGTACTCATCAACACCGCCAGTTCGCTTGCTACGCGACTGCTGACCATAACCGTACTCATTTGGCTGCAACAGTACCTGCTCAAGCGCGTCACGCCCGAGGAGTACAGTCTCCTGCCCGTTCTCTACTCCATCATGATGTTCGCCCCCCTGATCACCACCGTACTGACTGGCGGCCTCGGCCGATACTTAGTCGAGGCCTACGCCAGAAGCGATGATGAACGTGTGACTCGAATTGTGTCCACAATGTTTCCCATCCTATGCGCCGGGGGACTCGCCTTTCTCGGGGCAGGCTGGACAATTGCCTGGTACATTGACCACCTCGTCAACATCTCTCCGGAGCTGCTTTGGGACGCCCGCGTCATGATGGCCCTGCTCATATTTTCCGCTGCGATTCGCCTTCCGCTGTCCCCCTTTGGAATGGGACTTTATGTGCGCCAGAAATTCGTGCTGCAAAACATGATTGGTGTCGGCACCGAACTCTTTCGCCTCACGCTGCTTTTCACTCTACTCTATACGGCGGGCGATCGCGTTATTTGGGTCATCGCAGCTTCTGTAGGGGCCGACATGCTGAACCTGGCCATTACGCAGACAGTATCGAGACGTCTCGTTCCAAGCCTCCGCCTGCGACGTGCATACCGAGACCGAACTCTGGCAAAGGAGATGGTAGGCTTTGGCGGTTGGAACTTCGTCAATGGGCTTTTTGGCGCCGTTTTGCAGTCAGCGGACCCAATCGTGCTCAATCGTTTTGCTTCTGCAGTCGATGTTTCCTGCTTCTACCTTGGATCCCTACCTATCCGGCAGTTCAAATCACTTTATGCAGGTTACAGTGGCGCCATCGAGCCGGTTGTCATCTCAATGCACGCCATGAATCAGAATGACCGCCTCACGGAGCTCTTCATTCGAATGGGCCGTCTCTCCCTGTGGAGTTCCCTTTTTGTTGCAGCACCTTTCATGATTCTCGGTAGCGATATCTTCGCCCTCTACGTCGGAAATGCGTATGGACAGGCGGGTGTGGTGTCAATGCTGCTGTTTGCCTGCTTTCCAATGAATTATGGCAACTCGATTTTGTGGCCTATCGCATCCGCCAGAGCGCAGCTGAGATGCCTTGCCTGGAGAACCGCGCTCGAGAACTCATTCAACCTGGGACTTACCATCTACCTTGTTGCTTCTCTCCACCTCGGAGCGAAGGGATCCGCGTTGGCCTCTGTCATCAGCGTGTACCTGGGTCACCTTCTCCTCTGGTGGCCTCTTGCGATTCGACTCCTGAATATGCGACTTCGTCGCGTACTCTCGGAGACTATTCTTCCCGGTACAGTGCCCTTCTTGGCATCGGTCCTTCTCATGCTGGGTCTCCGTGCATGCGTCGCCAGCCCACAATGGACTGCCGTAATCGTGATAGCCATCGCCGGCGCCACGGTCTATATCCTATGCCTGGTAGTCCTCATGAAAGACAATGATCGCGCGGACGTGCGCCGCATGATTCGCTCGGCTCTTCGCTATCGCTCAGAGACGCGGAAATCCACATGGTCTAGAAATACGGAAGTGTCGCTTTAGAGGTAACAGAATATTGGCCAACTGGGTATGTCAACTGACAGTAGCACCGCAAAAGGGAACGGCAGACCTCTCAGGCTGCCGAATATGCGTCCCATGAATGCATTGGTCATAGCTCGTTTCAGTCTTCTGGACAGGCTGATCTGGTCCGGGATAGCGTACAAGATGTTCGAGGCCCTCACCTCGGTGTGCGACGAAGTTCATCGTTGCGACTCCCTTGGCTACCCCCGAGGTATCACCATAGGCTTTGAGAATCGACTGCTTGCTCTCGTTGGACGCAGCCCTTACTGGAGACCAAGGTCTACTGCCTATCATGCCCGACAGTTAAAGCATCGCCTTCGATCGTTTCCAGACAACTGGAATATCGCCTTCTGCATTGACTCCTTGGTTTTGCCGGGAGCTATCAAGACATCAAAACCGTTGATCTATTTTTCCGACGGCACAAAAGCGCAACTTGTTGAACTTCAATATCCGGGCTATGCAGGGATATCCGCGAGAAATCTTCGAGAGCTTATGAAATTTGAGCGCGAAGCATACGCTCATTGCGACCTTATCGTGTTTGGGTCCAAGTGGGCCGCTGACTCTGCGATTCATCAGTATGGAGTTTCACCGGACAAAGTCCGATCAATTGCCTTTGGAGCCAATCTGGATAAGGTTCCCGATCGAGAGAGAGTCCTGGAAAACAGGAGGCGTGAGCAATCAACGTGCGAGCTGCTGTTCCTGGGTGTTGACTGGGAGCGGAAAGGGGGCGAACTGGCCATTTCCGTAGTGGAGACGTTGAATCGGCTCGGATTGAAGGCGCGACTGACTGTGTGCGGTATAGTCCCTGCAAGTGTGAGTCCTTACATCCGCGTCGTCCCGTTTCTGAATAAGCACGAGGCAAAGGACCAGGCACGCCTGTCTCAATTGCTTGACGAGGCCACGTTTCTCTTCTTGCCGACCAGGGGGGACTGCTCGCCCATTGTTTTTTGCGAGGCATTTGCACATGGACTCCCGGTTGTCACGTGTGCAGTCGGTGGCGTCCCGGAAATCGTTACTGACGGAGTCAACGGGATTGTACGCGACCGATCTACGCCGGCCGATGAGTTCGCCGATATCATTGCCGGACTCTTTCGGGATACTTGTACCTACGCGCAGTTCTGCGAGGCCGCACGAGGCGCGTACGATCAAACGTTTAATTGGGGGCGTTGGGCCTCCGAGGTTCATACGTTGTCCAATTCCGTACTAATGCAGCGGTAGGAGAAGCTGCTGGAGCCATGCCCTGATGAAATACGCGGTGTTCCTGGCCGGATTAGTCCTCCTTGTGCCTGCGGGCATCCTCGCATCGTCCTATTCACGGCGTGTCCGCGAATGCGTCTTCTTTGCCTTGGTGTTCTTCACGGCATTTACAGACCGATGCGATATCAATTTCCTTGAACGGTGGTGGTATGCCGGGTCCACGCGCGGATTCGAATTCTCCATTGTCGACTTGTTCGCCCTCATCCTTCTCATGAGCACGGTAGTCACCCTGCGGCGCGAAGGCGGCCGCATATTCTGGCCCGCAAGCCTGGCCCCGATGCTCATCTACTTTGCCTACGCCTCTTTCACTGTTGCCGTTTCCAATCCCAAGCTGTTCGGGATGTTTGAAATCGTGAAGCTCCTCCGCGGCATGCTGGTGTTTATCGCGGTAGCATGGTTTATCAGGTCTCGCCGTGACGCATATATTTTGCTGTACGCGCTGAGTGCCGTCCTCATATACAACGGATGCCTTGCGGTCCTGCAGCGCTATGTATGGTCAATTTACCGGGTATATGGGACCTTTCCACATTCCAACATTCTGGGCGACTATTGCTGCCTGACGGCCCCTCTTCTGCTCGCGATCGCGCTCTCAGGCGAGCGCCGCACGATAAAGGCGTTCTGTACTGCTGCCTGGACCCTGGGAGCGGTGGCTACAATTCTGACTATTGCCCGTATGCCGTCCGTTGTCTTCCTGGCCACTTCCGCCGGCGCCCTGATCGCAGGTCACGGTGCTCGAGTCGACGCGCGCAAGACGGCGCTCTTGCTCATACTTGCCACTGTCGTATGTGGAATCTTCTATCGTGGCCTGGACGCCCTGGAAGAGCGGCATCAAGCCGACAGAACGGCGGCCGCGTTCAAACCGGAAGGGGGACGCACGGGTTTCTACCGAGTGGGTTGGATGATGGCGAAAGACCATCCCTTCGGGGTCGGTCTCAACAACTGGGGCTGGTATTACCACCTGTATTGCCACTGGGCGGGCGACGACACCTCGCGGCCCTATTCCAGTACGGCAGAACCCGGCGATGGCCGCGCAACACAGGGGCACACGCTGTACGGTTTGACGCTCGGTGAACTTGGGTGGCCTGGGCTGCTCATCTCCTTGTTGCTCTGGTTCCGTTGGCTGTCAATAGCCGGACGTCATTTCTTCGTCCGCAATTCTGAACTCTGGACCCTGATCGGCATCGGGTGTTTCTTCGGATTTCTGGCTGAATTCCTGGCCAACACCACAGAGATTACATTTAGGAATCAGCAGATATTCATGCTCTTCAACATAATGACTGGATTGGCCGTTGCGGCCCACCGCATGACTTTTGCTGCTAGTGCATACGAATTGCGCGGGGGAGCCTACCGATGAGTAGCGTTTCTGTCCCTCTAAGAAGGTACCTCAGGAAGTGTCCATTGCTGTGGTCATTTCTGAAAATCTTGCGAAATCTCTTCCTCAACGTGCGAAGGGCGCTGTTCAGAACAAGGTGGGAGCGTCGAGAGCAGGCATTCCGGACTTTTCTCGATTCCTTTCCCGGGGAACGGTCCGACTTCTTCTTTGTCCAGATTGGCGCCAACGACGGCGCCATGGCAGACCCGCTGCGGCAGCACATTGTTGGCCACAAATGGAAAGGCCTTCTGGTCGAACCGCTCAAGGGTAAGTTCGCGCAGCTCCTACAGAATTACGCACATACAGAAGGCCTGATTTTCGAAAACGCGGCCATATCCAAGGCACCGGGACCCGCCACGCTATTCCGTGTCAAGGAAGGCCATGCCACAGAACCCTGGCAAGAGGGCCTTGCCACATTCTGCCCCGAGAAGAATGCACTCAGGAATTTGCCGGAAGAACGTATTGATCAGGAAAGCGTAGACTGCATAACGCTGATGGATCTCCTCAAGAAGCATCACATAGCAAAACTAGATCTACTCCAGATCGATGTCGAAGGGTATGACTTCGAAATTATCAAGCTGATTGACTTTTCTGCAATTGAGCCCGTGCTTATCAATTACGAGCACTGCAATCTTCGTTCCCATGAAAGAAGGCAGGCCAGGAGATATCTCCGGGAACGCGGTTATGTGCTGATTCAGCGGGAATACGACACGTCGGCAGTTCTGCCGCGTTATGCAGACAGACTGCTCGGCAGATCATCGGTTGGACTATAAGCGGGGCCATTGGAGCAGAGTTCGATGGAGGAATGACTTGAGGTAAGAGCGCGCGCGTACGTTTCACGCACGGCAATGGCGCAACAAGGTACGGGAAATGCCAAGAATCCGAGTACTACTAATTGCGGAGTCTGCGAATCCGGAGGCCCCGAGCGTGCCGTTGGTCGGATGGTCGCACTCCCGGGCCTTGGCCGAACTGGCCGATGTTCATTTGGTGACTCAATTAAGGACGCGGGATGCCATCGTGCGTGCCGGCCTTGTAGAAGGACGTGACTTCACGGCGATTGACTCCAGTAGAGTGCTGGAGCCGATGTTTAAGGTGGGTGAGTTCTTCAGGGGAGGTGCGCGAAAAAAGTGGACGGTGTTTTCCGCGAAAGGATGGGCGACGCATACTGCATTTTCAGCCCTCTCCTACTACTACTTCGAGTATCTAGTCTGGGCGCGTTTTAGGGTTCACATACAGGCTGGAGAGTTTGACCTTGTGCATCGGTTGCTTCCCTTAAGTCCAACCATTCCGAGTATCCTTGCGACCAGATGCCACAAGGCGGGCGTGCCTTTTATCCTGGGACCCATTAATGGGGGTGTTCCCTGGCCCGATGGATTCGATGAGATTCGCAAGAGAGAGAGAGAGTGGATTTCTCTTTTGCGCCCCCTTCACAAGCTGTTACCTGGCTATCGCGCGACACGCACACATGCATCCGCAATTATCGTTGGAGCGCGGTTCACTTGGCAGCAGATACCCGAACTCTACCGGCACAAGTGCGTGTACATCCCTGAGAACGGAATTGATGTCGGCCAATTCAAGCCAGGTTCCCAAGGCCCTATCGAGCGCCCACTGCGAGTGGCGTTTGTCGGCAGGTTGGTCCCCCTCAAGGGGGTGGACATGTTGCTTGAGGCTGCCGCACCCCTTGTAAAGGAGAAGAAAATAGTGGTGGACATAATCGGCGATGGGCCAGAAATGCCGCGACTGCGAGCTTTAGTCGATCGGGCCGGAATTGACTTTGGCGTAAAGATGGAGGGATGGCTCGACCACGATAAACTGCATGACCGCCTGGCACAGTCGCAGGTATTTGCCTTTCCCAGCATTCGCGACTTCGGAGGCGGCGTTGTAATCGAAGCCATGGCACTTGGACTTGTCCCAATCGTCCTCGACTACGCAGGCCCCGCCGAATTGGTAACTGCGAAGACCGGTTTTCTCGTTAAGATGGGAAATCGAGCAGAAGTAGTCACTAGATTGCGAGATATACTTGAGCAAATTGTCTGTGAACCGTCTCGGATACTCAGCATGCAAGAGAGCGCGTGCCGGCGAGTGAGGGAATGTTTTGCATGGGAAGCCAAAGCCCGGCAGGTCCTGCAAGTCTATGAATGGATACTGGGGCGTCGAGCGGACAAACCCGATTTTGGCATGCCGCTGTCAGACCCGTAAAGATGAGGAAGTGTTACGAACCAGATTTCCGAACCGCTACAGTTTGGGATGTGGATCGATACGCGTCGCCGAAACACAGCGTGGCTCCCGAGGGTGATTGAGATGAGCGTAGGCATTCATGTCGTGGCAGTGCCGCGTCGTTTCGTTCGTGAGGACTGGGGCGGCATCGAGACGTATGTGCTGGAAACCGGACGCCGAATCCAGGCAGCAGGGAACCAATTCGAAGTCGTGTGTCCCGCCGTTCTGAGTTCCAGAAATGAGGAGGAAATCGGCGGAGTACGCGTAAAGAGACTAGGGTACTTCTACCCGTATTGGAACCTCGGAAGCGAGGCGCGATTGAAGCTCGACAAGGTGGGGGGAAACCTCTTCTCTTTTTCTCTAATGCACACGCTCATGCAAATTCCGAATATTGACCTTTTCCATTTGCATACTGGCAAGAGACTTGGGGGCATCGTGCGGACGGTGTCCAAGTGGAGACGCATCCCCTACGTCATTACCTTGCACGGGGGCATCTATGACTTGCCAGCGGAGGAAGAGAGCGCCTTGATGGCTCCTGCTGACAACGCCTTCGAATGGGGTAAGATCTTGGGGTGGTGCGTGGGCTCCAGGCGTGTGCTGGACGATGCAGCAGCACTATTCTGCGTCGGTCGGCAGGAACAGAGGTTAGCCCAAGAGCGCTTCCCCGGTAAGCGCATAGAGTACCTGCCCAATGGCGTCGATGTAGAGTACTTTGCACGCGGCGATGGCCAGCGGTTTCGGCAGGCGCACGGCATCCCGGAGTCCGCTCGCCTGCTATTGACGGTGGCGCGGATCGCCCCCCAAAAGAACCAGCTCTTCCTGGTCAAAGCACTTCCCGACCTTCGCCGGAGCGATCCCAGTATCCATATCGCCTTCGTGGGTTCCGTGAACAACGAAGACTACTGGAACAACCTGACAAGATGTGCGCGTGAAAACGGGTTGGAAGACGCCGTGACTGTCGTCCCCGGCCTGACGCCAGAAGACCCAATGCTCGTCGATGCCTACCATGCGGCTGATGTATTTGTTTTACCCTCCGTTCATGAACCGTTTGGCATTGTCGTACTGGAGGCGTGGGCCGCAGGATGTCCCGTGATTGCCAGCCGTGTCGGCGGAATTCCAGACTTTGTGAAGGATGGAACGAACGGCCTGCTCTTCGAGGCGGATGATATCGTGGACTTCCTTCGTGCCTACGGATCGTTGACAACGGAACGGGCACTTGCCCTTGCCGCCTCAGGTCGCGAGACGGTCGAACGGTATTCATGGGACAACGTTACAAATGGGCTGCTTAACATCTATCAAGCGGTAATCGCAGATTCTGTGCCTGAGCGAGGAAAGCGCCGGTCGCCAGAATCTCCCTGATGGCACTCAGCCCCACTGCCACCCGACGCTCCTCATGAAATCGCGAACTCTAGGTCGCCGCATCAGGATGCGGTAACATCGATACAGGACGGCACTGGTGCGCAGCCACGTCCCGACTACCTTCCTGAATATGGCATTGATGGGCCATTTCCCTTTGTACACCCTGTAGGCAAACAAAAGATACTCACGCTGAATCTGGCGCCGCGAAAATCCGGGCAAGTCAAGAACGGCTCTGCGACGCTCCAGCGTCATATCGAGCTCGTTTTCCAGAAGATCCATCTCCTTGCATTTGTCACAGAGCACGGTCCCCGGATACGGGGTAAAGATGGAGAGATAGTAGAAATCTGGCTCACATTCCCTCGTCAATTCAATCGTTTCCCGGAACTCCTCCAGGGTCTCTCCCGGCAATCCGATAAGCACATAGAGATGAACCTTTAATCCGTTCTCTTTCGCAGCACGCACTGCGCTCCTTACGTCGTCGTTTGAGTACGTGCGCCGAAGCACTTCTTTTCTGACACGAGGACTTCCCGATTCGAGACCTATATTGACCGACGTAAAATGTGCCGTCTTGAGAGTGGCAAAGAATGGGCCAAAATCCTTCTTCGGATGGATACGCAGATTGACCGAAAATGTCAGTGGCGCTTTGCGCTCCTGATTGTATGCATTCAAGCACGAACATAGGGCTTCGGCATAATGGGGTTTGGCGCCAATCGTCTCAACCTCGAAATAGATGTGTGACACCGCGGGATTTCTTGCTGAAAATTCCTTGACTTCTTCCAGCACGTTCTCAGGAGAACGAAAACGGACATAGTTACCCGGCGCGAGCGCTCTCAGCGCGTGATTGCAGCAATAGGTACACGTATAGGGACAGCCCCGGCCCAGCAAGATACAAGGAACCGTAACGGGATCGTCAATCCATTCCTGCCACATGTCGCGGTCAGGAAATGGCAGCGCGTCAAGGTCTTGCTCAAAAGGCCGTGTCTGATTCTTTTCAATCTTGCCATTCTGCCTTATCCAGAGATTCTGAATTCCAGAGGGACTCCGTCCCTGCTGAAGCTGATTAACCAGCTCAAGTGAAGCGGCTTCTCCCTCGCCGATACAAATCGCGTCGAAAGCATCCTGAATTGCGATCTCAGGATTCAAAGATACGTGCGGCCCACCTGCCATCAGGTAGATTTCAGGATGACGCTCCTTGACGTACATTCCCACCTCTCGTATGAACGCAAATTCACTGAAGATTGCCGTGAACCCGATAAGTCCGGGTTTAAACTCATCGATGGCGCGGTCGAGGTCGCGCCTCGGTGTATCCCGGGTCATTACAAACATACGTGTCTCATGGCCGGCCCGCTTCAGGTAGGATGAAATGTAGGAAACGCCAAGGCTTAATGCATTCTGATTGTAGAGCGGTTTCTCAACGCTGCAGTAAACCTGAAGACTCGAAATGAAAAGTACGTTCATGGCGCATCCTTTCAAAACGGTTTCGGGAGCCCGCTAACCTCGATGTTTACTCCCGAATCACTCGATTTCCCCGGGTCTCAGATAACTTGCCGTCTCATGCAGACTCGGTGACCGCGTGAATCAATTCTTCAATCGTTCTATCTGCGGCAAAGGACCACTGAAACTGCGCCGCCCGCGCCCTGCCTGAATTGATGCAGCGCTCACGCGCAGATTGATTGTCAATCATTTCCAGGAGCACATTGGCGATGTCCGTCACGTCACCGGGATCGAAATACGCCGCGGCATCTCCCGCGATCTCCGGCAGGGAGCTACAGTTTGAGCAGGCAACAGGAACACCGCTGGCCATGGCTTCCGCGATAGGCATGCCAAAACCCTCAAAAAGCGAAGGGAAGACAAACAGTTCTGCACCACAATACAGGCTTGGAAGGTCCTGGGCCTCGACAAAGCCGGTGAAACGTACATTATCTCCAAGTCCCATATCCTGACACACCTGATGCACGACCTCAGCGCGCGTCCAATCACACCCCGCCAAAACGAGTTGATGGGGAAGCGATGTGCGTTGCTTCAGGTGCGCGAAGGCTTGAATCAGTCGCGTGTGGTTCTTTCCAGGATGCTCGATGCGCGACAGGTAGAGTATGTAGGGAGGGCGAATGGCATACTTGGGGCAAACTGCTCGCTGCGCGTCCTCCTTGTCTCGCGGGAAAAAAGTATTGTGATCGACACCATGCAGGATAACCTGGACACGTTCCTCAAGACAGCGCGCGTATTGGACAACGTCCTGCTTCGTACATTCGCTAACCACAATGACACGCGTCAAGCGACGAATGAGAAAAGGAAGTACCTGTTTGATGTAGAAATCGCGCAGCGGATCGTACTTCCCGCTGACATGAATACTTGAGAAATCATGCACGGTGCCCACAGTGGGGCACGGCAGCCAGAGTGGCAGGCGACGGTTCGCCGCAGGCAGAAATAGCACGTCATATCGGCGTTTCTGACAAAGAGCGGGCAGCACCGTATTCTGCCACGTGATATTGAGAATAGGATTCTTCCATAACGTGCAGACCACGTGCGTAGTGTAAGGGTGCCCGGCAGGAAGAAAGGCCTCCAACTCATCGTGAAAGCCAATCACTTCAAACTGCAAGTCGGCTGCAGTCTGTGGAAACTCACGCAGCAGTCGAATCAGGTACTGCCCGATACCCGACAGGCCCGCGTCACATGCGAATGTAAGTATCCCGACTTTCATGGTGCGCCCGGCATAGCTATCCGTCATACCGTTTCAAAATGACTTCCTGACCGATACTCGAATCCCGGCTTCCCGTCGCTCGCCGGTGCTCACCCAACTTGTGTCCCCTATAGTAGGCCCAGTGGCAGACCAGGCGACGAATGGGAATACTCGGCAAATCAAAGGGACGAGCGCATCGAATGGCATGAGCGCAGTCGCGCGCGATAGACCCAACCGCCTTGCGGCATGTGGATAGGATCGTATCCTGTCCCCCCAGGATGAGCGCCAGGGCTTCGCCTTCTGTAAACAGACGGCCGTACAACTGGCGCAGATTGTGGTTATGCGAGTGCATAACACGAGCTTCCGTGATATACCTGACCTTTCGGTTGTTGGTTCGGGCCCAGTGACCCCACTCCGTGTCCTCCGATCCCCATGCTTCCTCAAAGAAGGGATGCTCTTCCCAGGCGCTCTTTCGGATCACGGAAAAGGGCGCAGCAAAAGGCACCAGGAATGTCACGCCATCCTCACGGTCCGGAAACGCGGTGTTCACTTCGTGCCGCACCCAGCTTCTTGCATCGGGACGGGGTACTTGGCGGCCGAATGCCGCCTGCACCTCCGGGTCGTCCAAGGCGGATAGCAGAAGACGGAGGGCATCGGGCACCAACGGTACGGTGTCCGAATTGATGAACACGAGCAATTCAGATTGTGCGCGGGAGGCGCCTAGATTCAGTGCGCGGCCAGAAAGATACTCCTTGGGATTCATGCCAACAACAGTGCTGGGATATCGTCGAACGATGTCGAGCGTCCGATCGGTGGAACCCGAATCGACGACGATTAACTCGAAGTCCCTGAAGTCTTGGGAAAACAGTGCGGCCAGGGTCTGTCCAATAAGGCTCTCACAGTTCTTTGTCCGTAGGATGACGGAGGCTCGAGGCGCTTTAGTGTCCATAGTGGAACCTTCTTGAAGATACAGCAGGCCGGCATCGTGATCCGGAACTCACCTCACAGACGTTCGCTTTCACACCCCGTTCTCCTGGAAGTTCGGAGGCTGCCATATGCGAAGCGATGAGTACGCGTTTATGTCCACCTCCTCGCACCAGAATCTGAGATAGGCCTCTCGCAGGGCTTTGTAGGTGGTGTCATCAGAGTTCAACACCTTCGCTGCAAACTCCCGCAATCGGGCTTCCTTCATGCGGTAAGCGATAGCCGGGAACACTATCGGATAGCGTCCGCGGACGCCTAGAGCACGGTATCCCATTCTCCCTCGGATGCCCAGGTCTTGTGGACATTGCGCCTTCTTACAGAAGTTGGCCGACTTACGCGCCCATGCACGGATAGACATAGGCTCATCGAGCAGCGCATGGGCCGAGGCGTGCGCAGGATACTCCTCCCACGCTAAATGGTCGAGGCCAAGTCGCTTTTCTTCACATTGGCGATGGATGGGCTCGAGAATATCCCGCAGATTCTCCATCCACGATGCGAGGTCCCAGGAATCATAGTACTCATAGTTGGGGCAGAATCGGAATTCTGCGGCCCGGTCATACCACTGACGGAATTCCGGCGGGAGTTCGTGCCGGAGCTTCATTCGTCGCTTTCGTTCAACGTAGCTCCAGTCGTAGTCGCCGAGTACAAAGAGCAGTGCATCGCCATAGCCGATAATGGCCTTCATGATATTGCGCGTAATGCGCCGTTTTTGCGAGGAAGGATCGGTGTTTTTGTCAAGCAGTTGGTCGTTGATGACAAGCAGCGTACCCCTGTTTACAAGCAGTCGTAGTGCGTCACGACACGGAATCCGATCCAGGCGGAATTGACTTAATGAAGGAACAAAGTTCGTGTCGCCTAGAATTGTCTTGTGCCCGAAGCGGGTTTCATACCAGATGATAAGAGTCGGTGAGAACCGGAGCTGCCAGATGCCGATTACGCTCAAATCGATTTCCAGGTCGTACTGCTGCATCACCGGCTGAAACGCTTCCAGGAGACGGTGGCGAAGGGCCGCTATTTTCGCAGGCCGCGACGTCTCGGCGATTAGCAAAAAGTCGATATTGTTGTGAGGCCTCTCCTGGCCACTCACAATCTCCACACCTCCCTCACCACGCCCATATCCGCCTATGATGACCAGAGCTCTGTATTCGCTGGGGGAAAGGGCAGCCTCCGCCATCCGTGCAGCATCCGTCGCCAGCGCTGTCAACAGCTCCTCTACGGCAGAAGACCCACACACGGTAAACCTGCCGTACGGGTTAGGCACAGTCCCCTCCTCTCGCGACTAAAGAGCCGAATAGTGCCAGCAACGAATCAATATGCCGCTGTGGACAGAACCGTTCCGCGCAGCGCCGCTTGCCGGCCGAGCCCATGGTGATGGCCGTATTGGGGTCGGCGGTGATGCGGTCGATGGCAGAGGCCATGGTGATGGGGTCATTGGGCGGCACTGCGAACCCTGTCAGCTCATCTTCCAGCCATTCCTCGATTGCACCTACGGTGGTCCCTATTACCGCGGCGCCGTAGCGCATTGCCTCGGGACCGACCAAACCGAACGTTTCGGGATATCGGCTCGGGACTACAACGGCGGCGGCCCTGGCATACCAGTGAGCAAGCTCTTCGTGGGGGATTCTGCCGAGAAAGGAAACGCGACTCTCCAAATGAAGTCTCCGGGTCATTTCGCGAAACACATGCTCCTGCCTGCCCTGTCCCGCGATTGCGAGCCTGCACGGGCGCGTCGTTGCTGCCATGGCTCTGAGGAGGGTATCCAAGCCTTTGCTGCGGATAAGCTGCCCGGCAAACAGGATTAGGTCGGACTCTCTAGTGGCCTCGACCGCGTCTTGCGGGGGAAGCACGTATAGAGGGAGTACATGAATACGTCGTGACTCAAAGCCGTGCTCTGCAATGAGCTTTGCCATATATTGCGAACCCACAATGAAGGCATCTAGCTTCTTGTTTTGACTTATCTGCGCAAGCAGCATTCGAACCGGGGTCATTCGAATGCCAATTCCGTTTTCGCTTCGGTTTATGAAACCCAGGCAGGGAAAATAGCACCGCATTCCCATGGGTTTACGGCAGGTGCGCAATCCAATCGTGCTGTACCGGTGCTCCCGCGGACAGAATATCTGATAGTCGTGGAAAAACCGCGCCGTTGGGATACCCGTTTCCTTGAGTTCGCGCAGCGCACTCGTGTCTGACAGGCGATGAATGTATATGACGTCAGGCTTGATGCTGCGCACTTGTACCTGGGCATTAACAAGCGGGAACGCCTGGTCAAACGCAACGGCGAAATCTGTGGAAAAACGGGGGTGTCTGCAATCGTATAGGAGGGTTGAACGAATACCGCGCTCACGAAGCAAACGCACGGTGTTGAAGATGTATTGTTCGCACCCGCCAACGAAGTCTGCAGCGTCATTTACCCACAGTAACCGATTCGGAATCCTGTGACCTGCGAGCGCTGCGTCTGACGAAATGCTCATACACCCCCGAGAGCGCAGTGACGTAAGTGCCGGTGGCGGTCAGCCTACGTTCGTTGCAGTAGAGTCCACGGTTCTAGGTGCCGGTTTCCCTCATCCTTCTGCGATAATCCTGCAGTCCCTCAAACGGGCAATCATCAATCATCCACATCGCGAAAGACTATGATCTTCTTTCCTGGCCTCGCCTGACTGGTCCCCGTGCCGCCATAGGCTGGTTTGTCAAACTGAATATAGTGGACAGGAGGAACACGCCGTATGGCCAGTAGTGCGGCAGCAATGACCATAAGAATGCCGCTGTTCTCCAAAGCCCAGCTTAACGTGACACCGCCCGCATGCCACTCAAGCGCGATGTCGAAATAATGCAGGGAGGTGGCGCGGATGGATGCAAATCCAAGGATGAAAAGGATGCCACACAAGGCCATGGTGTCTTCGATGACGCAGCCCCTGGTCACCCGCAACATATATAGGAAGACCCCTGTGACCGCCACACTGACAAGCCCCAGCAGAGCGATTTGTATGACGCGACGTTCCTCATACAACCCGTATGCCTTTGCGAAGGACTTTCCCAGTTGCCACAGCCACGCCAGCATGTCCAACTGCCTGATTGCCGCCAGGACAAGCATGACGATTCCAAAGGCTAGCCACAGCATTGCGGAATTGCCGGAACGCCCGTCCCTCTGAGCACCGCGTCGCAGCATCGCCCATAGGCAGAGAAAGGCTGCCAGCGTGTATGCGCCCGTAGTCACCCAAGCCAATGTTGAAGTGGCGCCGCCGCGGGCCTGCTTGAAACCAGCCAAAGAAGCAGTCAGTGCTTCAGCACCGGTGACCAGAAGCAGAGAGTGTCCAGCCAAACTCCCCTCCCAAAGCCCTCTGACTTTGAAGTGCTCCCCTGAAAGCAGGTCCATTGTAGCATGAATCGCGACTGGAATAATCAGATACGGCCAGCTTGACTCGCCTCATATCGGCATACACTGACATATAGTTGCGCGATACACCCACCCGTCCATTTACGCTGAGATCTATCAATGTATCTGTTTTCAGAAGATCACAAAGACGCATACCAAAGGGATCAAGTATACAAAGCATTTTAAATTAAATTATGGCCGCACGAGGCAAACAAATTCATGATGTCTTTGTTGGTGACTTGCTCGAAGGCGCTGCCGCTTGCCTGGCACAAGGTCTCTGGAGTTCGTGCCTTTGCCTTGCGTAGGAAGGTTTTGATTTTACTCAACATCTTTTCGATGAGGTTCAGGTCAGGACTGTACGGCGGCAAATCCCAGACTGTGGGGCTCCAGCTGATTGAATGGCTGTTCGCGCGGCCACGTTCTTGTGGACGGAAAGACTGTCCATGATCACGTTATCGCCGGGCACCAAGGTGGGAACCAAGACCTGCTCTACCCATACTGCAAAAGCCGTCCCATACATTGGTCCATCAAGCACCCAGGGCGCTTGTGCACCGTTGCGGCCAATCGCCGCGATCATTGTGGTGGTCTCCCAACGGCCGCTCGGCACGCGATCATAGGCGCGCTGACCGCGCGGTGCACGGCCATAGCGACGGGTCATATTCGTTTTCGCACCAGACTCGTTGATAAATAGAAAGCGATGGTGCGCCACATGGCCTATGGCCTTGAACCAGTCTTCCCGACTTACTCGAATGTCGGGCCGATTCAATTCCGAGGAACAGAGCGTCTTTTCTTTAGTGGCAAGCCAAGCCGCTCCAGGGCGTAGTGAATTGCCTGCGGTGTACACGAAAGTCCAGCGGCATTACGCAATTCCACCAGCGTCATGTCCGGGTGCTCTCGAACCAGGCGCCTGAGCAGCTGCTCATGTTTCACCGTAATCGTGGGCCTGCGGCCAGAAAAGCGGTGCCGGGATGAGATGTCACCGGTAAGTCGCCGTTGTTGAAGTAGTTTCTTGACCATCCCCAGCGAGACGTCATACCGCTCCGCAATCTGCTGGCGGGTGCCATCTCCTCGGTCATAGGCCGCCACAATTCGTTCGCGCAAATCGTTGGATAGTGTAGCCATGCCCCATCTTATACACAGTCGAAGCAAAACGGATACAGAATTCTTTAAAACTCACTAATGAACGGCAAGGATCGACGAATCGAGAGATGTAAATGGGTTGTGAATGAACTTGTCAACTCCACTGGTTTCTGTTTGCTGGGGCGCAAAGGGACATCCATACCATTCGCGTTCTGTTGGATTCTGGCGCGATATTGAATTCCAACCTCATTCGAATGACCAGGCATTTGCTCGCAAATCTTCGGCGACTCTACCCTGCCCGGGGTCGGAATCTGACTGAATCTGTCCCCCACGCTCTTGGGGGCACTTGTAGCTACTGTGCCAACTTAATCCACACCAGCCTGAGTTTTCCGCAGATCTATGTCGATAAGTCTTCTCGGGACTTTCCATACGGCATCGGTTCGAAGAAGAAGGATTGGCGAATTGACGATGGTTGCTGTTGACTCAGGAAAGGAATCAGCTATGTATTGGGGTTAATTTAACCCGATATTTTTTATCGGCAGGACACACATAAGACATTAAATACAATAAGTTAACAAAAAGGGCGGCGCCCTCCACCGACGCCGCCCTTGAAGCGGTCGTGCATGGAGGCGACAAACTGCGAGGGTGACTTGCAGGTTGGGCAGTCTGTCGTGCGCTACCGCTTCAGTCCCGGGAGAAGGGGGTCTCGCCGGGAAACACTACCGGCCCCCTTAATCCGGAGTAGAAACTCGATGTGCTATGACGTGTTGGTGTGTGTAGCCTGCGCGGCCCCGGACGAGCTTGACGGCCGTTGACTGGAACTTGCCCCTACGATCCGAATTCGCAACGTACACTCATCAAAGCGCCGTCGTTTCGCGTGTCCGGAATTAAGCCCCCTCTTTACACGCGTCTGATGCGATTTCGATCCTCAGCGTCCCCATGCTGCCTTACAGCAGGAGTATAGCACGTTCTGCGCACTTTGCCTACAGAATAATAAGACCTTATCGAGCAAATTATGCGTCCCGTCGATGCTTGCGGAATGTTCGCCCTATGCGGACTATGCGGGAACTGTATACGATTCGCGCCAGGTACCCACCACGTCGAGGACTATCTTGCCGAACTGTTCGCCCACTTCCATTTTGCCCACGGCGGACTTGGCGTCGGCCAGAGGGAACACGCAATCGACGACGGGTTTTAGTTTTGTGCTCGAAACTGTTCGCAGCAATTTGCGGAAGTCTTCGTGCGATCCCATGGTCGAGCCCATCACGGTGACGTGGTTCCAGTACAAAGCGGAGATATCGACCTCGACGGTCTTGCCCGTCGTGACGCCGCAATGCACGATGCGTCCGCCGCGTCGTATGGAACTGAAGTTGATTGGCCACGTCGCCGCGCCGGTTGTGTCTTGAATGAGATCGACGCCGCGGCCGCCGGTTAGATCCTTTACTGCGGCTGCAACATTGGGATTGGTGCGGTAGTTGATGACGTGGTCCGCGCCGAGTTGCAGCGCACGGTCAAGCTTATCCTGCGACGATGACGTAACGATGACTTCAGCGCCAGCCATCTTGGCAAGTTGCAGGCCGGCCAAGGCCACGCCGCCGCCGATTCCGTGGATCAGCACGGTTTCGCCCGCACGCAGATTGCCTCGCGACATTAGCATGTGCCACGCCGTGATGTGAGCAAGGGGCAGCGAAGCCGCCTCGGCAGGATTGAGGTGTGCTGGAGCCGGCTGCACATTGACCGCAGGCACGGCGACGTATTCGGCAAAGGTCCCTGGCCTGCTCATGCCTACAATACCGAAAAAAAGGCATTCGCTTTGATCCCCGCGAAGGCAGTACTCGCATGCATCGCACGAGAGTCCAGGGTTGATCACAACGGAATCGCCCACTCGCACGGTTGTGACGTTCTTGCCGACCGCGCTGATGGTTCCCATCCCGTCCGAGCCGAGCACGTGAGGGATACTGAGTTCGACGCCCGGTCTGCCCTTCCGAACCCATATGTCCAGATGATTCAGAGCCGCCGCTTGGAGCCGGACCACCACTTCATTCTCAGCGGGTTCGGGATCGGCAACCTCTCCAAATTCGATAACATCAAGGTCGCCGTTTTGATTGATAAATGCTGCTTTCAATGGTCTACTCCTTCGCGAAGGGTCCGTGCGCCCAAACATGAGTCTGAAGGTGCATTGTACACCATGAAAACGGGTTTGTGTCAGGTTACCGCGCGCCTCGTTTGTCCGCGAGCGTACGATACAATCCCGCCAACGTTTCCGCGGAGCGTTCCCACGTGAAGGTCTGGGCGCGCGTGAATGCGGCCTCGGCTCGAGAGTCGGCGGCAATGCGGTCATCGAATGTCTGCTCGAGAGCGCACGTGATGGAGTCGACGTCGGTGGGGTTGACCAATAGGGCCGTGTCTCCGGCGACTTCCGGCATCGACGATGTGTTGGAGGTGATTACGGGTGTCCGCGCGGCCATGGCTTCGAGCACGGGCAGTCCGAAACCCTCATAGATCGACGGATATACGCAAGCCAGCGCACCGCGCAACAGAAGCACCGCTTCGCTTCGGTCGACGTAACCTGCGTAGACAATGTCTTTCGTTTCGGCGAGCGGCTTCATAGGGTGAAAGCTGGCCTCGCACTTCCATCCCGGTTTGCCGACAAAGACCAGTTGAGGGACTTCTCGGCGTTTCTCACGAAGCCGGGCGTAAGCTTCCACCAAGCGTGGAATGTTCTTGCGCGGCTCGACGGTCCCGAGTTGGATGAAGTATTCGCGCGAGATGCCCAGCCTTTGCTTCAGCACGTCCAGAGTCTCCGAATCCAGCGGACCCGCGAACTCTTCAGGATGTATGCCGTTGGGAACCACGTGAATCCGGTCCTCGGGTATCCCCAACAGTTCGACCATTTCCGATTTGCACGATTGTGACACGGCAACGACGGCGTCTGCTTCACGCGCAACCTGCCGTACGAGCCGCGTCTGTACTTCGATGGTGCGCGCCGTGTGTGTTTCAGGATGTCGCAAGAACGACAAATCGTGAACCGTAACCACGCGCAATGCCTCTTTCGTCGCAGGTGTGTGATGCGAGAAATTGTGCGCAATGTCCAGAGGTCCACAGGACCATTCGATCGGAGGCCAGGACAAACGCGTCCACAGGTGGTATTTGACCAGCCGTGCGCGCCGGAAGATCGCGTGACTGGCCGTGAAGGGAAGCAGATCCTCAAGGTTGGCCTTACCGGAGCGGTCACCCGTCGCGAACAGATGAAACTCAAACGCTTCAACGCGGCGAAGCAACGCACGTAACTGATTGAGGGCTGCGTAGCCGATTCCCGTCATGGGGGATTCCGCAATGCAGCTTACGTCGAGACCGATGCGCAAAGGCCGGTTACTCACGACGTTTCCCCTCAGCCTACCCGGTTACACCATTGAAAGATGCAGCAGATTCCCCTGCGCCGCTCGTTTCTCAACCGGCTACTCGCCCTGAACGGCGACAGGTACGTCTCCGTCCGATTCCGCCTGTTCATTGGCCACGTCTGTTTCCGACATTGCAGCGTCTTCCTCAACTACACCTTCGACGTTCGCCTCCGTATTGGCGTCAGGCGTAGCCGCTACCTCTCCAGGCATTTCGGCGGTTGTCTGTTTGGACGACTTGACCGCAACCGATTGCTTGATCTTGATGTCGGGAAGCCGGAACTCGTAGTCCGTAACTTCACTCGAATCCAGCAATCGCTGCATCGAAGCAAGTTCCTCGTTGAACTCCTGGTCCGTATAGCCAAATACCTTCGCGGCCAATTCGGTCGCGCGAAGCTGAATGTCGTCCGATTCGCCGTTGATCATTTTGTCGAGCAACACGCGCTTGAACGTCTCCTCGTCGAGCGTATCGGGAAGCGGCAGTTTCTCGCGCGGTTTCGGTGGCGGCGGAGTCGCCTCCGCAGGAGGACCAGCCTGAACGACAGGGGACTCAGCGGGAGTCGGCACGACTGCCGGCATAGGCTGAGCCGGTATGGCCACCTGTGGAGCGGTCTGCTCCGAAGGCACTGGCGGCATAGTCGAAACGGCAGGTGCCGCGACCTGCTCCGGTGGCTGAATCGGCTGCACATGCGCCGTCGACAAATTCGGCGTAGCCTGAGCTTCATACGCATAGGTCGTGCTCGCCGGAGCATAGCTCTGCGGTACGTGCTGCGCGATCGCTTCCGGCTGGGGCGCGATAGGCGGAACAGGCTGCTGCGCAATAGGCGCAACGGGCGGTGAATATGCCTGTTGCGGTGCCGCGTATACCGGTGCTGGAGCCGGTGCCGAGTACGAAGGTGGTGGAGCGTAGGCTGGTTGCGGCGCCACGTAAACCTGCTGGCTCGGCGGAGCCGGAGGAGGCTGCACCACGTACGCCGGAGGCGCTGTATATGCCTGGGGCGCAACCTGGGGATGCACAACATACGGTTGCACGGGTGGCGCCTGCATGGGGGGCGGAGGAGCATAGACCGGCGGCGCTTGCGGTGCCACATACGGGTGCTGCTGCGCTTGGGCCTCATACTGGGGTGCAGGCACGTATCCGCCCGCATAACCCGGGGGCGGCGGCATCGGAATGGGCGGCGCCTGTGGCGTCGGTTGTTGCGGTTGACGTCCAGACATGGGGCGTATCGGTGACTGAGAACGACCGTCGTTTGGCTGATGCTCCAGCGCAAGCGCCGGCGATTTGCGCAAGGCTCCCAAGCATAGGGCGCGGCCCGTCTTGATTTCCTCCAGATCCGGAAACTCCTGCACGAGAGCATCGAAGAGCGTCAATGATTCCGCGTAACGTCCGTTAAAGTACAGATCGACCGCTTGACTGAAGCGCCGCTTCGAATCGTCGGCTGCCATCATGACACGATTTGCGGCCAGAGGCCCGGGCATGACGGACGACGCGGGAACCGGCACGGAGGGGGAAACCTCAACGGCGCGCGGTGCGGGCTGCGTTCGCGCGGGTGTGGCGTTCTGAGAGCGTATGGTGATGGGGCGTTCGCAAGCAGGGCATAACCCGGTGCGGCCAATGGCCGAGCGGGGTACCTGAATACGTTCTCCGCAAACGCATGTGACAACTAGCCTCTGCATACCCGTATCTTACCTTGAAAGGGGGGTGCTTCGCACGATACGGACTCCCACGGCGAATCGGTCAGCGTCGGCCGAGGAATCGAAGCAGGGCATCCACGAGCACACGTTGGTCGTGCTGGATGTCGGTGGCGGGTTGCGCGGGCATATCTGAAGCCGGCGTCGTAACCGGCGGGCTGTAGGCGCGCACCGGTTCGGGGCGCGGCACCGGGGCCGTGGCCCAAACAGGTTCGGGGCGCACTTCGACCTGTACGGGAGAGGACAAGGACTCTTCCAGGAGAGCAGGTTCCATCGACTCGGCAGGTGCCTGCGCCGGCTCCGTTGAGAACCGTTCCCCCTCAAATTCCTTTTCACGCAGCCTATCTCGCGCGGAAGCCAGTTCCGACACGAGACGTTCATTATCCTGCTGTGTCTCCGTCAATTTAAGCACAGCATTACGCAATTCAACCGTCACACGGTCGAACTTGGCGGCCATATCGTCAAGGGCATTTCGAAGCGAACGAATCTCCAGTGAGCGGTGCTGTGCCAGCCGGCGCGCCTCATCCAATTCGACGTTTGCCCGCGCATCTCCACCTTCGGCGCCCTCTTCATAACCACCCGCCTCGGTCTGGTCCTCGAGTGTACGGGGAACATCCGGCAACTCCGTATTGCCGTCCGTTTCCGCGGAATAACGCGTCGCCCGGCGCAGCGCCGCGTCGAGCTTGTAGATCTTCTCGTCCTTCTCGACGAGCAGTTCCCGCTGCGTGCTGATGATGGCATTCAATTCTTCAATCATCGCCCGTTCGCGGCCCGTGTCCTGCACGCCGGACAGTGCCATCTTTCGCGCGGCGGCCAACTCAGCTTCCAGCAGATCGCCCTCGCGCGCACGGCTTTCCGCCGCTTGACGAAGCGCCTCAACCTCTGCGGTCAATTGTGCAATGACCCGACCGCGCCGCTCGATTTCCGCCAGCAACGCCGCATTACGCGGGTCCGTGTCCATCGCTTGGATTGGCCCCCTCTTTACAGGCGCAGGCATGGCTGTTTCCTGCGGTTCCTCCAAGGCTGGTGGTTGCGACGGCTCAAAATAGGGTCTGGCAACCGGTTGCGCCGGAGGAACGGGCGTTGGAAACTCATCCGGCTGGTCGGCGATGGGCGTCGCGTTAACGGGGACGAGTACGGGCCGTTTGCAGCGGCGGCACCATGCCGTGCGCCCTGCGTGCCGGTTCTCGACACGCAGACTGGTCCCGCATTGTATACATTCGAATTCAATCATACGACGTTAAACACAGTCTTTAGCCAGGAAATTGCGCTCTAATTTCGCTCGATCAAGTATAACACCAGAACAACGCGGTCGGCGAATTTGCGATAAAAAGGCCGAATGATTGCGTTTTGCCTGATTCATGGTTGACATTGTGACTGTCCGGAAACGACCAAGTGGGAGCGCGGCATACTCTCGGACAGGGCGGAACGCTTCGTGTCCCGCTTTTCTGACTACGTGAGCTAATCCCGCCTATGCTTTCCCCAAATCACCGAAGTGAACTAGAAGTCCCTGCGCATTTTTCGCCGAGTCGAACTCTGCTAGCACCTTTGCGCGACCGGCGGCACCGAGCCGGTTGCGGAGCGCGGGATCCCCGAGCAGGGCTTCAACGCGGCTCGTGAGCGATGCGCTGTCGCCGGGCGGAACCAGATAACCGGACACGCCATCCTCGACGAGTTCGGGAATCCCGGCAATGTGCGTCGTGACGACGGGCAGACCGGTTGTCATCGCCTCCATAAGCACGACAGGGACTCCTTCGGCAAAGCTCGCCATCACGAATACATCGGATTCCGCGAGCAACTCGCGCACCCGTTCTTGTGACACGTAACCGGTGATCGTCACCCGGTCCGTGATTCCGCGCTCACGCGCATACGATTCGATCCATGCGCGATCGGGGCCGTCGCCTGCGAGTGTGAGTGTCAACTCAGGGTGCATCGCTGCCAGCGCGGCGAAGGCTTCCAGCAACACTGGAACTCCTTTCACAGCGGCGAGGCGGCCCACAAAGATCAGACGTTTTGCTTTTCCCTCGTGCGTGCGCGGCGTGTAGTGGCGCGTATCGACCCCGCAGTGCACAATCTTCAGGCGATCCCAGCGCTCGGGCTTGGTCCAGATCATGGCCTGGCTGCGGCAGAAGTGGCTGATGCACGCAACAAACGAGGCGCGCGCAAACTTGGCGTCGAGCCGCCAGCGGTCCGGTTCAAAGAAGATGCCGGGTCCATGTAACGTGAAGCTGAACGTGAAACCGCCGAGTTCGGAAGCAAGCATGGCCACCGTACAACTCGAGTCGGCAAGGTGGTTGTGCAGATGCGTGAGGCCGTGTTTGCGCATGAAGTCGACAACGAACCCGGCCTCAATGAAGTAAGCAATCTGATAGAGCAGGCCCTTGATGCCCGGTGCGCGTGTCCTCAATGCAAGCGCGAATGTGCGGAAGTATCGCAATGGCGATGCCAGCTTTAGACGCCCGTGCACGCTCATCAATCGCGTGAATGAGAAAGGAACCAGAATGTGAGTCGTGGAGCGTTCGGCTCGCTGCTCCGGACTCACGCACTCGCTCTCCGGAATGCCGCGCACGGAAAGGGTCTCAATTTCAGCTCCCAATTCGCGCAAAGCGGCGATTTCGCGGTGGATGAATACAAACGGCGACACACGGAGGTATTCGCCCGTCATGTAAGCCACGCGTACCGGTTTGCTCATTCCCAACCTCCGCCAGGCCTATCGACCGCAAGCAAATCCGCCTCCGGTAGAAAGCTACGGTCAAGCGCTTCATCCAGGGTGTAGCGCGGCTGCCAATCGAGAACGTCTTGTGCGTGGGCATGGGTGTAACGAAGCGGTTTGCAGCGCGCGTGCAACCGGCAGGGCACCAGGATGCTTGGGAGTTTCGCCTCGCCGCCAAAAGCCAATCGATTGGTCCATTGAGCAAACGCGGCCAGCATGCGCATGGCAATCCATGGCACTGGTATGACTCGCGGACGCGGCGTCAGGCGCGACCGCAGCCTCGCGATGTACTCGGCGTGTGTGGGTCCTTCGCCATCGACCAGGTTAATGGTCTCACCCACCGCGTCGTCGAGAGTCGCACACCGCACGATCGCCTCGGCGCAATTCTCGACGTAGGCCATGGGCAGATGAGCACTTGAACCGATCTGAATCCAAGTCTGAGACCCCGCTTCCGCTCCAAGGCATGCGGTCCACAAGTGGCCGTTTCCGTAGATGACGCCGGGGCGTACCACGGTCAACGCGAGTTGGTGACGCATGGCGTAGTCGCGTGCAAGATTCTCCTGCAGGACCTTTGTCAGGCAGTAGTCGTCGCGCTCGTAAATGCGATGTTCCATCGGACTCGACTCGTCCAGGATTGAGTTGGCTGGTTTGTCGAGATACCCGTATACCGAAAAGGAGCTAATCTGCACGAGTCGGCGTACACCCGCCTGCACTATGCCTTCGAGCAGGTTTTCGGTGGCAACGACCGTCGAAGCAAGCTGCGCATACAAGTCTCCACCGACTGCAGCCGCGATGTGAATCACGGCGTCAACACCGTTGAGAGCGTCTACAATGCCGTTTCGCGACCGCAAATCAAGACGTGCTATTTCCGCATTCGGGTGCTCCGCCCACGGCAGCGCGCTTACATCGGCGCCGGGACGCATCGCGGCCCGCACGCGATAGCCTTCCCGTAACACTTCCGCAACTACGTACCGGCCCAGAAACCCGTTTGCACCGGTCACCAGAAACCGCGTGCTCATATGCGGTTCTCCTCGGCAACCAAGGCGTCAATAAGCGAGGTCGTGCGATCCATGTCCTCGTAGGTCACGGGCGGCGGCGCATCCGTTTGCAGCGCCGTGTAGGTGCGATCCAGGAAAGTCTGCAGGCCTTCAAGAGGCGTAATCCGGCGAATCTTATTCATGAACCCGCGGAGACTCGCCTTCATCAGCCCCGCGCCGTTCACGAACTGGTTTACGAGCGGTGTGAGTTGCTTGCCTCCCGATCGCGGAATATTCAGTCGAAAATACGGTTGAAAGAAGTCCGTTTCTACCCAGCCGCGCGATCCGCGCACGATGAGCGCAAAACAATCGGGACTCTGATGGCTGGAGAAGCGAAGCCGCGCGTGCACGCCGCCACCCACAACGAGGGCGTCACACGAGTCATAGGTGAACAAGGGATGGTCACTCTGCTTGCGCCATGCCGCCTTTACCGTCTCGACGTTCGGAAGAAATCGCAACGCGAGATAGCAGAGGTGTGGCAAGAAATCGTGCAACGCGCCTGCAGGCAGCCGATGGCATGGGTTCGGCAGATTGGTGTCGCTGAACGCACCCCCGGGTTCCGTGATGGGCAGCGCCATCCGCACCTCTACTTCACGAATATCTCCTAATGCGCCGTCATTCACCAGCGTCTCGATGGCCAAGGCTTGTTGGTTGAACCGGTAATTGTGGTCCTCCACCAAGACGCGGCCACACTGCTGGGCCTGTGTCCACAGCGCGCGGAATTCGGCGTTGGTCGGCGCAACGGGTTTCTCGACGATTACGTGCGCGCCAGCCTTGAGGCACTCAGCCGCCAACGCGACGTGGGTATGTGGAGGCGTAAGCACATGAACCACGTCGGGTTTGATTTCTTCGAGCATGCGCGCGTGTTCGGTGTAGGCATGCTCCGCGCCGAACCGGTCCGCGGAATAACGCGCGAGCGCGTTCGATAGATCGCAGACGGCGGCAAATTGCGCTCGCGACGAGCGCTGCAAGAACCGCATGTGCTCCGCGGAGATTTGCCCCGCGCCCAGTACGGCCGCGCGCAAGGGTGATACAGATCTGTCGGTACCCACGCCGCTCATTTTACACGATTGAACTCCAATGTCTCAGACTTCCCCATTGTCATTCCGAGCGAAGCGAGGAATCTGGGACGAGAATCGATCCGTGTGCCAGATTCGTCGCTTCGCTCGGAATGACAAGTACGGCAGACCGTCTGAGCATCCGTCATTTCCTTTATCATTGCTTTGACTCCCGATCGATCTCCGCTTGCCGTTGCGTGCGTTCCCACGTTTGTGGCTTCTTGGTAAACGCCAGCTTGATGTAGAACGGTATCTTCCACAGCAAGAACGCCGGTGCTGCCGCCAGCGCAAGCCACACATTGGCCGGCGCACGGCACAGCCACAATCCCGATGCGACGTAGTGAACAATGATGAATCCGCAGCCAACTACGGGAAGTGTATATGCCGGAACTAGAAACACTGACACGGCCAACAGGACGAGTTCGAGGAACACCAGAAGCGACAGCGGAGGGACCATCAGTTCCAGTATCGCGTCAAGATAGCGCCATCGTGGCGCGCGAAGGAACGCGACCAGCAGTCTCGGTAAAAACGTCTTTATGAGTTGAATGCGCCCGGCTTCCCAGCGCCGGCGCTGGGGATCGGCCTGAGCGGAAGTCGTGGGCATCTCGGAGATAACGATGGCACGCGGAACATATTGGACGCGCGTGCCTTCGAGCAACAGCCGCATCGAGAACTCCATATCCTCGACAATGGAGTGCGCAGGCCAGCCTGTCTGCAACAACAGGGATGAACGGAACGCCATACCGTTGCCTTTCAGATCGCCGGTGCCGCCCCAGAAGGTGCGGCCCGCGGGACGCAATCCGTTGACCAGCGAAAACGCAGCGAAAGTCAGGGCCGTGCGCCAGTTCGCGCCCGGATTCGACACACCATGGAATCCTTGGACGGCGGAAACAGACTCGTGAGCGAAAGCGGCGGAAACGGCGCGGCAGAAGTCTCTGTCCACGAGCGTATCGGCATCGACGATGGCAATCACGTCGAACGATTCAAGTTGCTGTTTGTGCCCCTTCAGGAACCAGTCCAACGCCTGACCTTTTCCACGTAACGTGAGATCGTGGCGCTCCAGCGCCGTGGCTCCAGCCTCGCGCGCGGCCTGGGCTGTGCCGTCCGAACAGTTGTCGGCGATAACGAAGATCCCAAGCTTATCGGCGGGATAGTTGGCATGGAGGATTTGCTTCACGCATGCGCCAATTTGAAGTTCCTCGTTGTGAGCAGGCACAGCGATGGCGATGCGCAGTGGCTGCGCCTCGCGTAGGGGCTTGAGATGTAACAAAAACGCGCCAAATGTCAGAAAGAGGAGATAGCCCGAAACCAGGGCCAAGTACACGACGGCACACGCCATGACGATGGTCGCCACTATCATGGCAACCTCGTCGAACATTCTATTTGCATTCCTTGCCGCATACGCGCGAACAGTGTATAGGAATGATGAGACGCCGCTCCAGCTTGTCACAATGCGTCAGAAGTCTCTTACAAGACGCGAGCCTTGACCCCAAATTCCGCCGTATGGCGGGTTTGCACGTATTGCAGGGCGTGACTATGATGACGCGACTCAATCGGGAATAGAGACCTAACCAGGTTCATTCGCAACAATGTCTGCCTTGTCCGACGAAGCTGAATACCCTTCTCCTGACGTCTCGTTTGTCGTCATCGGCTACAACGAGGCACGGAACATTGCCGCGTGCCTGGATTCCGTGAGGCGGTGTCCGCTCCCTCGAACCACATACGAGTTGATCTATGTTGACGGCGGGTCGACAGACGGCAGCAGGACAATCGCAGAAGGCGTGGGTGTGGACCTTCTTCTCGGCGGCGAACGCCGGCGGCGCGCGGCGGAAAATCGCAATCTCGGCGCAAAGTCTGCGCAGGGACGCTATCTCCAGTTCATTGACGGCGACATGGTACTGGACCCCGATTGGCCCGCCGCCGCCATCGGATTCCTGGATTTGCACCCGGAAGTGGCCGCGGTCTATGGAAATCTTCAGGAAATCAATACGAGAATCCTATTCCGTGTAATGCAGCTCGACTGGAATCCGCAAGAGGGCCCTGTAGCCACGTGCGGCGGCGCGGCCATGTTCCGGCGCGAAGCATTCGAGGCAGCAGGTGGTTTCCCGGAAGATGTGCGCTACGGCGAGGAACCGTTGCTTTGCTGGCGGATTCGCAATGAGCAGAAGCGGCTCATCTATCACCTCAATCGTCCCATGGCACTGCACGACATCGGTTTTCGCCATATCGAGGACTACTGGCGGCAGTACGTGCGCCACGGGGAGACCTACGCGGAGATTGCGGCGCGTTGCGCGGGAAGCGACGACCCGATGTGGGTACGCGAACGCACAACGAACTTTGGTTGGGCACTGGTTCTGCTTCTGGCCGTTGTTGTGCTCATCACTGCACCATTGAGCGCGAAAGCGGTTGTAGCAGCCCTGGTGATTCTGATGGTACTGCGCAAGACCGCGCAGATGCTCCGCCGTGGACATGGCATTGCCGTGTCCATGGGGTATGCTGTGTTTGTGTATGTCTCGAAGATTCCATTGGCATGGGGACAGATCAAGTGGAGCTTGTCTCGCAAACGTAACCAAAGCGGGCAATCTGCCACGTGATTTAGAGGCAACTCCTTGGTTCAGCATGTCAAATCTCGTCATTGGGATCTGGAAATCGAATAGATGAAACGCATGAGTAGTCAGTCGAATTGAGCAAGGAGCCTTGCATTGCTTTTTCTAGGTGAGTTGAATCGCGCGCCGCGCGTGCATTTTTCGGGCATTGGCGGCACGGCCATGGTGGCGGGAGCGCGCCTGGCTATTGAAGCGGGGTGGGAAGTGCGCGGAAGCGACAATCCACTCTATCCGCCGACGTCCGAAATGGTGGCGGCGCTGGGCGTGCCCGTGGCTAGCGGTTATAGCGAGGCCAACCTCGATTGGGAGCCGGATGTTGTCGTATTGGGAAATGTGCTAAGCCGCGGCAACCCCGAGGTGGAGGCCGCGCTTGAACGAACGCTACATTACGTTAGCTTGCCCGAGTGGATGAAGGATGCGGTACTCCGCCAACGGCGTTCGATTGTCATCAGCGGTACCCATGGAAAGACGACGACTACGGCGCTCACGTCTTACCTCTTTGACCGCGTGGGTCTTGAACCGGGATTTCTCATTGGAGGCCAGCCTCTTGATTTCGACCACTCCGCGAGGCTGGGCGCAGAAGGCAAGCCGTTTATCATCGAAGGTGACGAATATGACACCGCCTTCTTTGATAAGCGCGCGAAGTTCTTCCACTACGTTCCGGAATGCGCCGTAGTAACGTCGGTTGAATTCGATCACGGCGACATCTATCACGACCTCGACGAGATTCACCTTGCGTTTCAACGCATGCTGAGACAAATCCCTCGACACGGCCTGCTGGTCTTGTGCGCGGATCAGGAGGGAGCCTTGTCGCTGAAGGATTATGCGCCTTGCCCGGTCACCACGTATGGATTCGCGGACAACGCCGAATGGCGCGGCGTGATTCGTGAAGAGCGAACGGCCGGCGGTTTGATTGGATTCGATGTGCTTCGGGCCGGAAGAGTCTGGGCGGAACTCGATGTGCCGCTGGCCGGGCGTCACAATCTCCAAAACACATTGGCTGCCGTTGCCGTGGCTGCGCATTTCGGCGCGAATGGCAGGGCTATCGAGCGTGTGATGCCTTGGTTCAAAGGGGTCCGCCGTCGCATGGAGGTCTTTCACAGATTCAATGGCATAACCTTCGTGGACGACTTCGCGCATCATCCCACGGCTATCCGCGAGACCATCGCAGCGGCCGGTATGCGATGGCCGGGGCAGCGACTGTCCGTAGTCTTCGAACCACGGTCAAACACGACAGTTACGCGCCGGTTTCAAAGCGAATTGACGGACGCGTTCGCCAACGCCGATTCGGTGTGGCTTGGGCCCATCCATCGCGCCAATTCAATTCCCGAAGACGAACGGCTCGATCGAAACGAGCTCGTATGTGAACTTGCCGCACGTGGAGTCAACGCGGCGTACAGAGATGACGTCGATACGATCGTAGACGATTTATTCGTGCATGCCGAATTCGGCGACATTGTACTCGTTCTGAGTAACGGCGCTTTCGGCGGTATCTACTCCAAGATTCGCGACGCGTTTTCGTAGGTGAGATTTCGTTGGAAGCGGTCGCCGTCGAGGCGTATGATAGTGGGGATTCTGATGCGCATTCGCGCAAACTCATAACGATGGTTGCGGAAAGGAGCCGTATACGATGGGCATGAAACGATTACTAACGGCGCTGGTTGCCGTGGCGCTGATTGCGGGCGGAGCGGCCGTCGCGCAGGCGCAGGTGGCCGAAAAACTGCCGACAATAGACGAAGCCGCGCAAGGCTGGGTGAGCTTGTTCGATGGCGAAACCCTCTTCGGCTGGATCCAATTGGGCGACGCGCAGTGGAAGGTTGCGGACACGAACATCGTGCGCGACAGCGGCGCGGGCGGCTGGTTGGCTACGACAATGCCGTTTGCCGACTTCGAACTGAAGGCAAAGATTCGCGTCGCCCCCGAACACTCGGCGGGATTGGCTGTGCGCACGAGCCTCGATGGGCATCCGGCGGAAACCGGCGGCACGGTGATTAATCTCACCGAACCCAAAGATGGTAAGGGTGATTGGAAAGTCGTTGAAGTGAAGGCCGAAGGAACCACGGTCACGGCTACGGTCGATGGCAAGGCGGTTGAAGGACTGACTTCAGGCCGAGGATTTGGCCATATCGGCATCTTCTATTACGGCACTTCCAAAGGGCCAGCAAAGGTCGAAGTCGCCGAAATGAAGCTGCGCCCCCTTGGCGAGAAGCCCATTTTCAATGGCAAAGATCTCGACGGTTGGAACATCATTCCCGGGCATAAGTCGAAGTTCACCGTGGTTGACGGCGCTCTGAATATCAAAGATGGCAACGGGCAAATCGAGACCGCGAACGTCTACAAAGACTTCGTTCTGCAGTTGGCGATCTTCTCCACCGATGAGCCGAAGCCTCTGAATAGCGGCGTGTTTTTCCGTGGGCCTGTGGGCAAATTCTGGCTAGGCTACGAGTCGCAAGTCCGCAATGAGTGGGAAGGCGACAACCGCAACGCACCCGTGGACTATGGCACGGGCGGCAACTATGGCAACCAGAATACACGCAAGGTCGTCCCGAGCGGGCGCGAGTGGTTCTACAAGACCGTTGTATGCGTAGGCCCGCAGGCGAGCGTTTGGATCAACGGCTACCTCGTTAGCGATTTCCTGGATATGCGCCCTGTGTCCGAAGAAGGTCAAGGCAAAGCGGGCTACGTGACGGGTCCCGGCACGATACACCTTCAGGGCCACGATCCGACAACCGATCTATCGTTCAAGGACATCCGCGTCGCGGAATATCCGAAGAACTAAAGGCTGTTTGTTAAGACAGGCACGGCGGGGGCGGACTACGCAGTTCGCCCCCGTTGTCCTTTTCCTGTGGAGGATGGAGCAATGCCAACGTCAATTATCATGTACTCGGCAAAACTATGCGGGGATTGCCAGAACCTGAAAGCGTTTATGGATAAGCATGGTATTCCGTATGAGAACCGAGACATACGCGAAAACCCCGAATATGGCGAAGAGTTGCAGACGAAGACAGGCAAGTTAGGTGTCCCATACTTGCTAATCGATGGCGAGTGGGTGCGCGGCTATGTCCCGGGACGACCCTTCTCCGAAGACTTCGCGCGCGGTCTTTTCGGCCTTGCAGGCTGACTGCGTTTTGGCTTTGGCCTGGCGCGATCGTCACGCTGCGCTGGAGGGCGTTGCCGAAGCGCCTCTGCTTTGTTTTCGTTGCTAAGTTTCAGCAGCTTCTTAAGCTCGGGGGGCAATTCGCTGGAGAACACCATCCGTTTACCGGTCGTCGGATGTATGAACGACAGGTGATAGGCGTGAAGACCGAGCCTTTTCGCAGGATTCGATGTAGCCCCGTACTTCTTATCGCCCACTACCGGATGCCCTCGATCGGCCAGGTGAACGCGAATCTGATTCTTGCGTCCCGTCAGTAGCGTGATATCCAGTAACGAATAGTCGTCGCCGACCTTAACCACCTTGTACTTCGTGGCCGCATACTTGGCATCGTCCGCAGGCGCTACGCTGTGGACCTTCAGGCTCTTGTCGCTCTCGCGCAGGTGGCTTTCGATGACGTCTTCGCTCTTCTTAGGCACCCCTTCCACGACCGCGTAATACCGCTTCTCCACCTCGTCCCAGCGTTCCTGCAAGACGCGTTTGATCGCCTCGGTGCGCGCGAACACAAGCAGCCCGGAGGTGTCTCGGTCAATACGATGCACGATGAAAATGCGTTCACCGCGGTGGGGATTCTGCCACTCCACGTAATTCCACAACTGGTGATACGCGGTGTTTGTCTTTTCTTTCTCCGTGGCGATGGTCAATAGCTTCGGCGGCTTCACAACCACGATGATGTCTTTATCTTCATGGAGAATCTGCAAGGTAAACGGCGGCCGTTTGCCTGATTTCTCGGGATTGTGTCCCTTGATATGCACCAAGTCGCCCGGCAGAAGCGGATGGTCGAATTTCGTTACCGGCTTCTGGTTCACGAAGACGGACTTGAACTTGAGCAGCTTCTTGATGTTTGTGCGCTTCTGATCCGGCAATCGCTCCGTCAGAAAAGAGAAAAGGGTTGTGGCTGTCTCGACTTCGTAGGTGTGAGAGGTATGCATGGGGTAATTCAGTCCGCTTCCAGGATGTCCAACAATGCGTCAATCTCGGACTCGATCGTGTCGATCAGTTCGAGCGCTTCTTTGCGCGTGCGCGGCCTGCCTTCGCCCTGGAGTTCTTGTTGGAGGCGCACACGCGCGCCTTCGATCGTCATTTTCTCGTATCGAATCAGCTGCTTAATCCGTCGGGCGACTTCGATGTCGGGGGCCATGTAGTAACGGCGTCCGGCCCGGTCGCGCTTCGGACGCAGCGGAGGGAAACGATCTTCCCACTGCCGCAACAAGTAGTCGGGAACGTCGATGAGCTCGCTCACCTCGCGAATGCTATAGCGGCGCTCGGGTGACACCCCCGACGGTGTTGCCGCTTTTCTCATTCTTCACCCTCCGCGACCGCATTCGCCCAATCCACCGGCTTCAGATACACCTCAGACAATTTTGCCTCGGGCGTGCCCGGCTCCGGACTCCAATTGTACCGCCATTTTGCCACGGCGGGTAGGGACATCAGAATCGATTCGATTCGCCCTCCCGATTGCAGACCGAAAAGAGTCCCTCGGTCGTAAACGAGGTTGAATTCCACATATCGCGAGCGCCGGTACAACTGAAACTCTCGCTGCGCCTCGGTGTATGCCCTACACTTGTTCGCTTCAATGAACGGACCGTAAACCGACGGAAACGCGATGCCCAATGCCTCGACGAATTCCAGATTGTGCTTGCGATTTGTCCGCAGGTGATCGAAGAAGACGCCGCCGACGCCTCTCATCTCGTTACGGTGCTTGATGAAGAAGTATTCGTCGCAGGCTCGTTTGTGGACCGCGTAGTCTTCGCCATGCGCATCGCAGATCGACTTCAATGCGCGATGGAATGCAATGACTTCGCGACGCACCGGATAGTAAGGCGTGAGGTCAATTCCACCCCCAAACCACCAGGCGTCGCCCGCCTCAAAGTAACGAATGTTCATGTGAATCGTGGGCACGTGAGGGTTTCGCGGGTGCATCACCAGACTTACACCGGTAGCGGCAAACGGAGTGCCTTCCGCTATCCGGAATTGAGTCGCAGCCGATTGCGGCAGAGACGCCCCACGAATGAACGAGAAGTTGACGCCCCCTTTTTCGATGACCGGCGAGCCCTCCCAAATGCGCGTGATTCCGCCGCCGGTTCCACGTTCGTAGTGCCACTCGTCTTCGTGATACGGCGCGTCACCCACATTGGTCAGGAATGTGGTTATCGTATCTTGGACACGGCGGAAAGCCGACTCGATCTGTTTTACGCTTGGGATCATCGGTATTGGGGAGTCATTGAAAA
>JAIBAQ010000011.1 GCA_019695095.1 Candidatus Hydrogenedentota bacterium | reverse complement strand
AAGGAACAGGAGATCCAAGTCAGATAAAGCTTGCCTAACCAGGCGAAATCCGGTTAAATGGCGTAAGAAGTAGAAATTGCTCCGGGGTAGGGAGCGCGACATGTGCGAGGCTAGGCAGCTAAATGTCCGAGCGCGACGGTGTGTTCTCGATGTGCAGGGGCGCACTCGAGGCGCAGGACACGAGGCAGAAACGGGTGAGCGAGGGCGCAGGTGGCGCGGGGCAGGATTCGCGCGTGAGTACGCGTCTTCGTACATTCTCAGGGTATGCCATGAGCGGGTTGTTGCGCGGGAAGCTCTGGTTCTCATTCATTTTAGTGGCGGTTGCGGGCTTGGTGTTGAATGGGTGCGGTTCGGATTCGAAGCAGGAAGTCTACAACAACGAGATTACGATAGAGAGCCTTCCCGAATCCGGCGCGAAGGTCCTTATCAACGACGACGATTATGGTGTGACGCCGGTCACGGTGAAGAACATCGCGCCCGGGGCGGTATTGGTCGAATTGAGCAAGGATAGATACAAGCCCACGTACAAGACGATTCGGGTGCCTGAGCAGGGCTCGGAGACGTTCTCGCTGGAAATGAGGTTGCTGGTCGGGTATCTGACGTTGGACTCGGATCCGTCGCAGGCGGAGGTCAAGATGGACGGCGACCGTGTGTTGGGAGGAACGCCGCTCCGGAAGGCTGAGGTGCCGGTGGGTGTGCATCGTTTCGAATTGCGGAAGGAACGGTACGAGCCGCTTGAGTTCGAGTTGGAGGTCAAGGAGGAGTATCAGTACACGAAGGCATTCGACCTGACGCCGAAAAAGGGGCTGCTGGAGGTGTATTCGTCGCCGACGGGAGCGTCCATTTGGCTCAACAATCAGATACAGGTTCAGAAGACCCCGACGCGGTTTGAATTGACACCGGGCACGTACACGGTGAGCGTATATGCGCCGGGATACGTGACGGCGGAAGAGGTCACGACGTTGGGTCCGGAAGAGCGTAAGAACGTGGATCTGAAGATGATTGAGGGGGATGCGCCCCCGGGCATGGTGCTGATACCTGCCGGGGAAGCGATCATTGGCGTCGACAACCAGTCGCCGGATGAGCGTCCGCGCAGGAAGCTGTTCGTGGAAGCGTTCTATATCGACAAGTACGAGGTGACCAACGCCGAGTTTAAGATGGTGTTCTCATCGCACCGGTTTGACAAGGGCAAGGAGAACTACCCGGTATCGGGAGTGACGTGGAGTCAGGCGACGGCGTATGCGAGCGCGGTGAAGAAGCGTTTGCCGACGGAAATTGAATGGGAGAAGGCGGCTCGCGGAACGGACGGGCGGGAGTACCCATGGGGAAACCTGTTTGACGCCAGCCTGGCGAACACAAATGCGACGACGCCTTCGAAAATCCAGGAGGTGGGCCAGTATCGGGGAGGGGCGTCTCCCTATGGTTGTCTGGACATGGCAGGAAACGTGTGCGAGTGGACAGAGAGCTGGTATGCCGCCTATCCGGGCAACACGTTGATCGAGAAAGAGTATGGTCAATTGTACCGCACGTTGCGAGGTGGGTCGTTTATGGGAAGTTCGTTCGATGCCCGGAGTGCAAGGCGGCGATTCGATCTTCCGGACCGGGCGCGGGCGGACTATGGATTCCGGTGTGTGGCTGATGTGCAAAAGCGCAGCGGAGTGGAAGTGAAGGCCTCTTCGAATGGAGGTCAGAACTAAGGGAAACTATTGTCAAAGCGGATTTTACTGTTGACAAGTGCGGGTGAGTTTACTACACTAAATCACAATGGCTTAAGGGGTCTTTGTAGACCTAAATCGCGACAGAATTCGTGCTTGAATTAGGGGCAATGGGATAGGGTTTCATTGCTCTGCGCATAGGTTGTGTAAAGACTCGCCGAAGTCCGATTGGGGTAAGGGTTCTATGGCAAAGGTTCGGCGCGGACGCGCTAGACGGCTGATCCTGGATATTGGGACCAGTGCGGTCAGGCTTTGTGAGTTGACTCAGACGAAGGCTGGGTTTCAACTCACGAAGTATTTTCATCGCGAATTCGGTATCGATCCTTCCATGGACGATGAAGCGCAACGGCAAGTTCGTCAAGACGTAGTGAAGGCTCTTCTGAAGGATGCCAAGGTGCGTCACAAGAAGGTGGTCTTTGGCGTACCGGGCCAATCCGTATTTACACGCACGCGAGCGCTGCCTCCTGTACCCGAATATAAAGTCACGCAGATTGTTCGTTACGAAATTCAGCAGCAGATTCCGTTCTCGCTGGATCAGATCGCGTTTGACTATCAGGTATTGAAGCGGACTGAAGCGGGCGGCTACGACGTGCTCATGGCGGCGATTAAGGTCGACGTCGTAGACAAGCGCCTTGAGATCATCAAAGACATCAAGAAGCAGATAGACGTGGTGGATGTCTGTCCGCTTTCCGCGTACAACTGGCTCAAGAGCACGGGCGAGTTCGGCGAACAAGGCGAATGCGTAGCACTCATCGATCTGGGCGCTGCGACGACCGATATCGTAATCGAGAGAGAGAATCTGTTTCGCTTCACCCGCAGCCTGAATATTGGCGGGAACGATGTGACGTCGGCGATCGCCGCGGAATTCGGCGTATCGTTTGCAGAAGCGGAGAAGATGAAGCGCGAGCGGGGATTCGCGCCGACAGGCGACCCGCAGCGGGACGGGAGGGGCGGCGAGGTCATTGGGCGGATACTGAGCCGTCTGGTGTCAGAAATTACGCGGTCGTTCGCGTACTTCCGCTCGCAGCCGGGCGGTGGCGCGGTGTCGCGCATTGTGGTGACCGGCGGCGGTTCTTGTCTGCGGAACATGATCCCGTATTTGCAGCGCATGCTGGGAGTAGAAGTTCGAATTGCCCAGCCGTTGGCGGGCTTGGCTATCGGTCCTGGCGCTCAGGAAGTCAACGAGCACCCGGAGCAGGCGGCAGTGGCCCTGGGGCTTGCGTTGCGTTGCTGTCAGTCGGTGCCGATCGCAATCAATCTGATTCCGCCGCGCATTCTGGATTCTCATCGCCATCGCGAACAGCTCTTCTATTGGGCGCTTTCGGTGGTGACGCTTGCGCTGATTATGGCTTCAATCATTCCCGCGTTGGCTCAGCAGAACAAGGCGGTGCGAGACGAGATAGATATTGTCAAGAAGAGAATCACGTCCATAGACCCGCGGTTCGCCAAGCATGCCGGCGATCCGGCGAAATGGAAGTCTCAGTTTATAGTGGACATCGACAAGAAGCAGCAAGAGATCGGTCAGATGCAGGAGAAGGTGAAGCGACTGGACCTCGCTTACCAGATGCGGCCGGCGTGGATGGATTATCTTGTTGCGCTTAATGAAGCGCGGCCCAAAGGCAAGCTGATCGTGGTGTGGTCGTGCGAGTCCACGAGTCTTGGGCCTCCCGGAGCGGCTCCAGGTAGTTCTGGCGGAGGCAGGCGCGGTGGAGACCGCGAAGGCGGCTTTGGCGCCGGTATGGCGGGAGGCGCTGGTTCATCGCAGGATTCGTCTCTCGTATCCAGTTCCGGCATGAAGCCAATCACGTCCAGTCGCTCCGGAGGAGCCGACTTTGGCGGAGGAATGGGCGGTGGCCGCGAGCGCCGCGCATCTCGTGGCGGCGCAATGCCTGTCGCGGGGGGCAATACTGACCCCGGCACTTACAATGGACTGACCGTGCGCGGATTTGCGGCGGATACGGAGACATTATTCGAGTTTGTGGAGTCACTTCGTTCCTCCAATAAGTTCGTGAAGGTATTTTTCGACGACCGGTTTGTCGATCCAGTCCCCTGGACGAACATGGACAACGCCGCAGGCAGCCAATCTCCTGGCGGCGCGCAAGCGGGTTCGCGACTCCGGGAAGACGACGACCGTAGAGGCAATAGAGGGAGGCGGGGTTTGGGCGGTGGTTCTCCCTCGTTTGTGCCGCAGAGTGGGCAGTCCAATTTTGGGGCGACATGGAATCAGGCGGGTACGATCGTGACATTTCGTATCGACCTGCAGACTTCCGGGACGCCGGCAGACGAAGCGAAGCCCAGTCCGGCACCTCAGACCGGAGCCCGCAGAGGAGCGCAGGGAGGCCTTGGAGGGGCACTTGGTCGCGGGGCGGCTCCTGGTGCGGCCCCTGGCGCGGCTCCCGGTGCAGGCGCGGCAGGAGCTAATGCTGGCCAAGCGCCAGGGAATGCCGCGCAAGGGGCACCCGCGTCAAATACCGACCCAGGAGATCTCTAGGCCATGCGACTGCGGAAGGAATACATAATCACGCTGGTTGCCTTGCTGCTGTTTGGCGGAGGCGGGTATGCGGTGTGGAAGTTCTACTTCAGCGCACAGCTTGACAAGTATCGCGAAGATGTAAAGTACTTGGATGGGCTAAAGGCCAAGCTGGATGAGCTTCAGAAGAGGTTTGGCAATCAGAAGCCTGAGGATATTTTGACGCAGTATGCGGAGCTTGTGCAGCCGTGGTCGGAGGCGCTGGATCAACGGGGTAAGTTTTACAGCGCAGACGCGTACGTGAAAGTAGATACGCCGCCCGAGAAAGTAGTGTTGCGCGAGTATTACGCGGAGCAATATCAGAAGATTGTGCAGGAAGTGTCGACTCTTGCGTACAACAAGGGCGTCCAGATGCCTGGAGTCGATTTGTCGTTTGGCCAGAACCGTCCCGATGAATTAAGAGGACGTGCGGTCAACAACATGGAAGTGATGATTTGGATTGCGGGTTTGCAGTTGGGCGCTGGATTTACGAAGGAACTTATCAACCACAATCCGGCGTATATTGAAGCGGTGGACATGTGGGATCCAAGGCCGAACCTGGAAATTCTGAATGCGCGCACGTTTGGCGTAGCGATGTGGATTCGGATGAAGGATTTGCTTGAGCTTTACAAGGATCTGAATGAAAACAAGTCGATGTACTATTGTGTTACGGGGATGAAGATCACCAACGGTCAGCTTCGTTCGGCGGTAGATCCGTATCTGCGCGTGGAGATGCTGGTTGACATTGCCGCATATCAGCCGAATGCGGTCGTTGCCATTGCCGGAGCGCAGACGCAGGGCGCGAATGCGCCATTGGGCATGGGGCAGCGGCGGCCGCGGCCGGGTGAAGAGCCGAGGAGCAGCGGCGGTTTCATGAAGTTCCTGGAGAGACTGTGGCCGATTTAGACACCGGAAACGGAAGAATGAAGGGGCACGCACTAGTTTGAGCATGAACGATTTCTTATCACAGCTACAGAAGGTTGGTAGTTGGCTGTGGTCTCAGAAAGAGAAGATGGTGCTCGTAGCACTCGTGGGAGTGTTGTGCTATCGCGTGTATGTCGTTGTGTTTCCGCCTGCGCCGAAGGAAGAGACGAAGAAGGTGGCCGCTCAGGTCAAAGCGCCCGAATTTCCGACGCCCCCGGTGTGGCCTCCGGAGCGCCAGCCGGCGGCGGATGCCAGTGGACTGGTCAGGCGAAACCCGTTTACCATTTATGGTGTGCAGGCGGATGAGAACACTTCCCAGACACAGGAGGAACAGACCATCCCGGTCACGTTAACGGCGATAAAACCGTGGAACGATGGGACGTTGCGCGCCATGTTGTCTGTGTCGGGGAAACGAGTCCGTCCGTTCAAAGAGGGCGAGGCATTTGAGGCGTATACTCTGGAGCGAATCGACGCCGACGCTCAAACCGTCGACGTGTATTCTCAGGAATTCGACAAGGTCTTCACACTGCAGGTGCAGGGTGGGGGTTGAGTAGAGTCCCGTCATTCAGTATAGTTGACCCAAAATTGCGGGAGGAAGAGATGTTCATGAGCACAAGGTTGCCGCGGTGGGAGACCGCAATCGCCGGAGCACTGATGCTGTTGCTAGCACTGTCATTGCCCGCGGCGACCGCGCAAGAGAATCCGCAGGCTACACCCGAGGCGGCTGCGGCGGGCGCCTCGCCGGCATCCGGCGAGTCAAGTCCACCCTCCGATTTGCCGCAAGCGGAACAACTCTATCGCGAGGGCGTGAAACTCTACAGTGACGAGATGTATCGCGAAGCGTTGAATGCGTTCAATCGCGCGCTCGCCATTGATCCCAACCATGAAAACGCCAAGAAGATGGTGCAGAAGGCCGAAGGCAAGATCCAGATGACTGCGGTCGGCGCTGCCCCTTCATCGGTGCAGTCATTCGAAGTGCTCGGGCCCGAGACCGTTAAGCCGGAGTCTGAGGGCGGAGCGCCGGTGAATCCCGACGAGGTGAAATACCAGCGTGTCAAGGAATTGATGCTCGAAGGACAGCGCCTGCTCGAGAATCAGAAGTACGACAAGGCGAAAGAGATGTTCGATCAGATTCTGATCATCGATCCCGGCAACAAGACTGCGACTCGTCTGTTGATGGAGGCGACCCTGGGCGCCTATGGGCCGGCGCTCGACAAGGCTTTCAAACAACGCGAAAAAGAGGTGAATGAAATTCGCCTCGACATCGAAAATACCAAGGGACTGCCGGAGGGCGCCGATGCCAAGGGTATCAAGCCTCCGCAAATCTCTATCCCGGTCGAGGAAGAGGAACAAGAAAAGGCTGAGGTCAAGTCCGACATCGAGAAGGTGCTCGATTCGCCTGTTTCGATCGAGTTCCAAGACGAGCACATCAACAACATCGTCGATTTCGTCGCCGACTATGTCGGAATCAACATCATGGTTGACTCGCGCGTAGTTGCCCCGCCGCGTCCCACTCCTCCGGCAACAGCCGCCGCGCCGACAGCGCCCGGCGCAGGTCTTCCTGGCGGGCTGCCCAACGCGCCTGGTCCGGGCGTTGGATTGGGGGCGCCTGTTGGCGGCTTGGGAGCTCCCGTAGGCGGGGCTTCGCTGGCGCAGCAGGAGCAATTTCGCGCCGCTCTCCAAGCCCAGCAGCAAGGGGGGCAATTGGGGACTCCGGAAGCATCCCTGACAGGTGACCGGGTAACGACCGGTTATGTTCCCTATATCAAATTGGACGATGTACCTCTTCGTTCCGCGCTACGCGCCTTGTTGCGCCCGTTGAACCTTACGTTCTCCGTGCAACCGGGCTTCCTGTGGATCAGCACTCCCGAGAAGATACGTACCGAGACCTTCGAAGAGCTCGAGACTAGAATTTACGAACTACGTAACGCGGGGGCCGAGACTCTGTTCAAGATCGTTGTGCAGAACAGCGGCGGACAGGGAGGAACCACCGGTTTGGGTGGCGGCGGTCTTGGAGGAGGCCGAGGCGGCTTGGGCGGAGGCTCCCTGGGCGGTGGCTTAGGCGGTGGCTCGCTGGGCGGCGGTCTTGGCGGCGGTTCGCTTGGCGGCGGCGGTCTCGGAGGAGGCTTGGGCGGAGGTTCCCTGGGCGGAGGACTCGGAGGAGGCCGTGGCGGTCTGGGCGGTGGCTTGGGCGGCGGTCTCGGAGGAGGCCGTGGCGGTCTGGGTGGCGGAATCGGTGGCGGCGGCGCCCAGTTCAGCAACATTTCTCAGTTGTTCTCTAACATTTCCGACGAGCTTGTCGGTGAAACGCCGGCCATCATCGGTATCGCGGAAGGCGGTACTGGATTGACGGGTTCGCAAGGTGGATTGGGTGGCGGCACCACGGGCTTGGGTGGATCGCGTGGCGGCGGCTTGGGCGGCAGCCGCGGCGGTCTGAGCGGCGGCGGTCTGGGCGGCGGTCGCGGTGGTTTGGGCGGTGGCCGCGGTGGGCTGGGCTCCACGGGGGGAGGACTCTCCGGGAACCAGTCGACGTTGGGCGGCACGTCTGGTCTTGGTGGAACGTCCGGATTGGGAGGTTTCCAGGGACAGTCGGAGATTCTGACGATCCTTGAGAATGCCATTCCTCCGGTAATCGAACCGTATTCGGGCGAAATCTTGTCGTTCATGGTTTATAACCCGACATTGAACCAGCTCATCGTGCATTCGACGCCGACGTACCTGGATATGCTTGAGGAGTTGATCTCCAATCTCGACGTGACTCCGAAGCAGGTGAGCATCGAATCGAAATTTGTGACCATCAAAGTCGACGATCTGCAGAAGATCGGTTTCAACTGGGATGTAAGCCAATCTGACCTTGGAAACCGGCCGCGCGAGATCGAAGATCTTCAAGAGACGACCTATGACTTTGATGCCAATGGCGACGGTGTGACGGAGGCGATTCCGTTCTACAGCAAGCCAAATGGTTCGCGCGTCATCAACAATACGGTGGTGGAGAGTATCCTGACCGGCGCGGCCAATCCGGGGCCGGCTGGCGCCTTCTCGCTGTCGGGCATTATTACGGACAACGGCGATGGCGACCAGGTCAGCGTGACGATGGAGTACTTGAACAGCTTGTCCGAGACCGAGTTGTTGAGTGCGCCGCGCATTACGACGTTGAATCGCAAACCAGCCGTAATCGCGGACTTCCTGACTCAAACGTTCCAGACGCAGGTTATCAACCAGATTCAGACATCCGGATCGGGTCTGGGTGGTGGAGCCGTTGCGGCTGCTTCTCAGCAACCCGTGTTCGAGCCGTTTATCTTCGGTGTGACCTTGTCGGTGACGCCTCAGATCAGCGGCGGCAACCAAGTCCGGTTGTGGTTGAACCCGCAAGTGACGACGAAGGTTGGCGAAGACACGTTCACGATTCCGGCACCGGTGGTGAGCGGTGTTGCGCAGGGCGATCCGTCTGTCGTGCGATTCCCGCGTTCGAGCGTGCAGTCGATCTGGACGAACGTGATCGTGCATGACGGCGACACCTTGGTTCTTGGTGGACTCATCACGGATACGACCAGCCGCGGCCGCGAGAAGCTGCCGTACCTGGCCGACATTCCGGTGCTAGGGTTCTTCTTCCGGGGCAAGGCCACGGAAATCGCGCAGCGCAGTCTGTTGATATTCGTAACGACCGACATTATCGATCCGACGGGAGCCCGTTTCCTGGAACCAGCGGGATCCTAATGAGTTAAGAGGCGCCATCCGCACTTTTGAAGGCGGTAGGCAGTCCCGGGTACCGAGACTACTAGGGATTGGGCGGTTTCCCGCGATGGAAACCGCCCTTCTTGCATCTATGAGGCAATTGCTCTACGACATTGCGTTGACGTGTGCGGCGCCCGCGGGCGCCGTATGGCTCGCCGTGCAACGAAGGAACCGTCCTCTTCTGGCCCGGTTTTCGCCGAGAGTGCCACTCGTAGGGACCTCGCCGATTTGGCTGCACGCGTGCAGCGTCGGTGAAGTCAACGTTGCGAAGCGTCTCATTCCGGCCATCAAAGAGGCCATGCCGGAGACCGCGATTCTATTGACGTGCTCGACCGTGACCGGCATGGCGCTGGCCAGGGAGTCATTCGCTGACACGCCGATAGCCTGGTTCCCATTCGACCATGCCATAGCTGTCCGGCGCTTCTATTCCGCGGCAAGACCTCGAATGCTTGTTCTGATCGAGACCGAGTTGTGGCCCAACGTCATTCGTGAAGCGCATCGGCGGCGAGTCCCTGTTGTGATGGTCAACGCGCGGATTAGCGACAAGCACTTCCGCCGCTATCGGCGCGCACCAAGGCTGTTTCGCGACACGTTATCTCGCGTGGCCGCGGCCGGGGCACAGAATGCGGCGTATACCGAGCGACTCGTAAGCCTAGGCTTGCCCCTTGAAGCGGCGCACGTGACAGGAAACGTCAAGTTCGACGGCACGACGATGGAGGTCCCGTCGGAGGTGCGAGACGGATTGCGCGCGGCGTGCGGAATTGCGGCTACCGATCAGGTGCTCGTATTTGGCAGCACGCGTCCCGGAGATGAAGCACTCGCGGCGACGTGTTGGGAGGCTCTCCGAGGGGAGTTCCCCGCCTTGAAGCTGGTCATCGCGCCGCGTCACGCAAAGCGTATCGAGGAGGCACTAAGCCCGTTCAATGAACCGATACTGCGCCGATCGCGCGCGAAGGAAGGCGCTACGCCGGGGGGAGAGCGTATCATTGCGGTGGATACGCTTGGGGAACTGGTCGCATTCTACTCGCTGGCGGACGTGGCCGTAGTTGGCGGCAGTTTCTATCCTGGGGTTAATGGGCACAATCCGCTTGAACCGGCCGCGCTCGGAGTCGCCACGGTATTCGGACCGTATATGAGCAATTTCCCCGATCCAGCCCGAGTATTGGCAGAGTGCGGCGGCGCGGTGCAGGTGCAAGCGCCCGAGGAACTGCCGGGCACGTTGAGGGATTTACTGCAATCTCCCGAGCGGCGAAGGGCAATGGGCGAACGAAGCCGCGAGGCGATCGTTGCGAATCAGGGAGCCGTCGCGCGAACGGTTGGTCTTCTCTCCGAAGTTCTGTTGAAGTCCACTCGTCCTGCGTAGAAGATGAAGATGATTTGTGTGACGTGGCCGATGCGAGGAAAGACGTGGGTATCCCTTTCAACGCCCTGATAATATTGACTGTGATCGCTGTTCTCGTCGCAGCGCACCGTATCATGGCGATCGCACTCGACCGGGTTCTATCCTTCATTGACAATGTCTTCGATGCTATCCGGGGACGCCGCTCGCGAGACGCCGTGATTGCGGGCGTATTGCTCAGCCCCACACTTCTGATATTGGGTGTGTTCGGCATCTATCCACTGGGCTACGCGGTGTACCTCAGCCTGCGCAACGTTCGCGATGACGTGTTCATTGGCGCGGCCAACTACGCGCGCGCGTGGCATGACCCCGAGTTTTGGCGCAGCCTCACGGTAACCATCTACTATGCCCTCGGGACAATTCCACTCACGATGCTCTTCAGCTTCATTGTCGCGATGATGCTGTTTCGGCTGGGCCGGGGGCGTGGTCTCTTCCGGACGCTGTATTTCCTGCCGTACGTGACTTCCGTGGTTGCCGTAGCGACCGTTTGGCGCATTCTGCTGCGCACGCAAAGCGGCTTCATCAACTCGTTGCTTATTTCTATTGGATTGAGTCCGCAAGCCTGGTTGACGGAACCGCGCGGCGTGCTGCATCTCCTTACGGGCGGCTATGTACCGCCGACGGTTGGCCCAAGTCTGGCGTTGTCATGCGTCATCGTATTTGATATCTGGCACGCCAGCGGATTCATGATCGTCATTTTCCTCGCTGGTCTTACCGCGATTCCGCGTGAATTGGAGGAGGCGGCGATTATCGACGGCGCAAGCCGTTGGCAAGTGACTCGGAGCATTATCTTTCCGCTCCTGTCTCCAACATTCTTCTTCTTGTCCGTTGTGGGAGCGATCAAGGCTTTTCAGTCGTTCAATAGCTTCTACGCATTGACAAACACGGCGCGCAGCGAGGATACCCAGAATCTGGTCGTATACATCTTCGCGCAACTCTACGAGATGAACAATTACGGATACGGAGCGGCTATCGCGGTGCTGATGTGTATCGGCATTGTTGCCTTGACGCTGATTCAGTGGCGTTTGATCGGGCGCAGGGTGCATTACGGATGATACGCAAGGGGATCATATTGCTGCTGCTCGCGAGCGGGGCGATTGTTACCACGTTTCCGTTCGTGTGGATGATTGGAACCGCATTCAAGACCATGAGCGAGGCCAGTTCGTCTACGCTTTCTCTCTTTCCGGAAGTGTGGCAGTGGCAGAATCCACGCCAGACGTTCGAGGAAGCCCCCTTCAAGATCTACTTCTACAATTCGTTTGTCGTGGCCTTCTCGGTGACGGCCGCCGTTGTTGTGACTTCGATACTGGCAGGATACGCATTTGCCCGGCTCCGCTTCCCGGGACGGCAGGTGGTATTCGGGATCATCCTCGCTACCATGATGATCCCGTTTGAAGTCACGCTCATACCCAACTTCCTGCTAATACGATCGCTGGATTTATACAATTCCTACGGGGCGCTGATCATACCCTGGTGCGCCAATGCGTTTTCGATATTCCTGGTCCGTCAGTCGTTCATGTCTCTGCCCGGCGACTATTACGACGCGGCCACGGTTGATGGCTGCGGACACCTGCGTTTTCTGACTTGGATCGCTACGCCGCTGATCAAGCCTACGGCGGTAACGGTGGCGTTGTTTGCGTTTCTGAGCAGCTACAATGCGCTGATGTGGCCGATTGTCGTGACCAGCGATCGCGACATGCGCGTGGTGCAGTATGGGCTGACCGTGTTCTTCGGGGAAGCGGGCGTTAAGGTGAATCTGCTGATGTGCGCGGCTGCGATTGTCATCCTTCCGACGGTGGCGCTATACTTCGCCGCACAGAAGTATTTCCTTGAAAGCTCACTGAGCGCCGGGATTAAGGGTTAGTCGCACGTCTCGCAACTGCACACGATACAGCCAGTGTTCGTGCGTGGGTGTAAGGAATCCAGGATAGTCCATGCGAAAGCAACTCGTCACTGCCGCGATTCTGACGATAGCCGCCTTCGGGCTGGCCGGGTGCGGGGACCAGCCTGTCAGCAACTCCGGCGCCGATGCCGGCGTGGGCGGGAACGCATCCGGACGCGTCTTTGCGCCCATCGATCCCAATGCCGTTGTGTTCTGGGACCGCCAGACGATGGAAACGGCCGACTTGATGACTCAGATTGCCGGCGAATTCAATGCTGGCAGACAGGGGCTTCCGCTCAAGGTTGAGTATCTGGGCGAGTACAACGATTTGTACCGCAAGGTGTCGCTCAGCATCCAGGCGCGCGAGCTTCCCGGAATGGCCGTATCCTACGAGAGCATGACCGCCGAATACGCGGCAAGCGGGGCAGCAATCGCGCTCGATGACTACGTGCACGATCCCGAAATTGGATTCGCCAAAGAGGAATTCGAGGACTTCTTCCCGAGCGTTATCGAGACCAACACATTTGCCCAGCTTGGCAACAAGATGTATAGCTTTCCCCTGTGCAAGAGCGTGCTCATGATGTATTTCAACAAGGCTGTGCTTGCCAAGGCGGGAATTACCGAACCTCCGAAGACTTGGGACGAGTTCCTCGACCAGTGCCGCCAGATCAAGGCGAAGACAGGCAAGCATGCTTACGCCATTAGCGTGGATTGTTCCACGGTGGATGGCTGGATCTTCAGCATGGGAGGGCAGGTTACAGACGGCACGAGGCTGTTGTACGATTCCCCGGCGGCCATTAAGACCTTTGAGCTTCTGGAGACGCTTGCCAAAGAGGGTCTGGCCTACCAGATTCAGCCTGGGTCGTACTTCGATCGAGAGGACTTTGCGCACGACGAGGTAGCGTTCTTCTTCAGGTCCAGCAGCCACAAGCCCTACACGCAGATGCTCATGGCGGCGCGACCCAACGATTGGGGCATGGCCATGATCCCGCAAGCGGACCCGGCGAACCCGAAGACGGTGCTCTACGGCCCCAATATATGCATTTTCAAGACGACGGAAGAGCAGCAGAAGGTAGCGTGGGGATTTGTGAAGTACTTCACGTCGCGCGATGTGGGTGTGCGTTGGGCTCTGGCGTCCGGGTATGTGCCCATTCGCAAGTCGGCAGCCAACCATCCCGACATCCTAAAGCACTGGGAGCAGTGGCCGTACAACCGAGCGGCATTCGATTGTCTGCAATATGCCAAGGCCGAGCCTAATCTCGCGGGATGGCAGGAAGTGCGGGCCTTGGTAGAACGGGCAGAAAGCGCGGTTTTGTCTAAAATGAAAAGCGGGAAACAGGCGGCTCAAGACCTGCAAGCGCAGGCTACTTCCGCACTGGCTTCCCGCTGAGACTTCGGCTCCGTTCGCTACACCTGTCCTTCGTGTTCCGCTGCAAACTCTTCCAACGCCTCCTCGATCTGCATTTTGGTTTCGCGCTCGAGGATGTCGTGGTCAGATTTGCGGCGTTTCATCGTCCGCCGATCGTGGTGGCTCAGCGACTGATGGCCGTGTCCACCTCTTCGATCGGGACTGCGTCGCCGATCCTTCTGCCATTCCCCAAATTGATCTTTGTAAAACCCGGGACGACTTTCATCGCTCACTGAACTAACTCCCATTCCCTTGACCCAGTGATTGGCTCCGTCCCCGTAAGAATAGGAGGGGGGCAAGCACCGCGTCAAGCCTTTTGTGAATTGCAGGAGCTTGATTTACGGGAGTCGGCTGCGGAAAAGTAGGCATATCCTGTCCATACTGGGAGGGATGAAACGCGCGGTCAAGGCCGCTGCGTATGGAGACGTTCTATGCAGTACCCGGATTGGCACTGGAACGAGATGCAACAGATCGGCACCGACTATGCCGACTTGGCGGAAGTGGAAGCTTACGACCAGCGGATGGCGGGCTTTCGTGATGTTGATTCCGAGAACCGCGGGATGCTTTCCGCGCTGGCGTTGCAGCCCGGCGCGGCGGTATTGGAAATTGGTTGCGGTACCGGGCGATTTGTTCGAGCAGCGGCCGCAGCCGGGTTGCAGGCTACCGCCGTTGACGTTTCGGAGATAATGCTTGAATACCTGCGGGGATGCCTGGAAAAGGAGCACCTGCCATCGGTCGAGACGCGTCACGCGGGGTTTCTGACCATGGACTTCCCCGAGGAGACGTTCGATGCCGTGGTGTCTGGCGCGGCACTCCATCACCTGCCCGACGCGTGGAAGCTGGTAGCGCTCCGGAACGTGCCGCGGGTTCTTAAGTGTAAGGGGCAGTTTGTGTTGCGAGATGTCGTGTTCGCTTTGCGCGGAGACGAGACGCCGGAAATGTGCTTCGAGCGCATGGCATCCAGTTTTCCCAATATGAGGACCGAGGCCGCGCGGCACGTGCGGCAGGAGTTCAGCACCTACGATTGGATTATGGAGGGCTTGCTCAGGCAGGCGGGGTTCGAGATTCTGCGAGCGGAGAATCCCAGCGGCCTTTTCGCCGAGTATCACTGCGTTAAGTCTTGCTGAGTAAGGGTTTGCCTCGGTGTAAGACGTGCGTTTTGTTGAATTCCACCGCAAAAACCCATTGCATCGGGGGGGCGCGCGTGGTACGCTCCGCCAGAATGCCGTCGTAAGTGGTCCCAACCCGGCATCGCAGGAGTCCCCGTGCACGACATTAGGCGATTTGGAAGGGCCATGGCGGCAGGCTCACTGGCAGCCGGGATTGTTGCTACCCTTCTCGCTCTTCTGGTAAGTCCGGCGGCAGCCAAGGGAACGGCACTCGGGTCGGCCGGGGCCGGTTTTGGACTCTATCTGATGGCTCGGAGCGCCTCTCGATTTGCTTCCACGCCCCCGGCTCGGTTAACATCTGTTATCTATCGAGGCACGGTAGGTCGAATGGGGATTTACGCACTGGTATTCGTGAGTGCGTATACCTTTGATCGGTCCACCTATCACGGCATATTGGGCGCCGTTGCGGGGCTGTTCCTCAATTATGTTGTAATGATTGTAGTGGGGTATTTGACACTTCGCGGTAAACCCTCAGGTCAGACTACCGTTCGATAGGCGGATTCCTCGGGACTGAATTCCGACTCGAACACACCACGGCGGTAGCACGAGAATTTCCACGATGGTCGGCATAGGAGTCTTGCATCCAACGGTTGAAGACCGGCGGACCGCCCTCCGGATTCTTCTCGCCTGAACGAGGACTGAGTCATGACATCGCTTATAGATAACGTGCTAGCGCTGGAATCACAAGCCGATCAGGTCTTGTCGGACGCACGCAAAGAGGCAGACCGCATCGGTCAACGCGCGTCTGAAGAGATTGATAAGCAGCGCCACGAAATCGATATGGCCGCGAAGGCAAAGACAGAGTCGCAGCGCGCCGCCATCGAGGAGCAACTGGCGGCGGACCTTGCGCGCATAAAGTCGGAACACTCCGCAGCCCTCGCGCGATTGGACCAGATTGCCGCTCAGGTCATCCCGAAGCAGGCCGATCGCATCGTTCACGCGTTTCTTGAGGATTGACCATGGCCATCGATCGGATGAAGAAGATCTCGATTGCCTGCCCCCGGAACGCGGCTTCGCGTCTCTGCAAGACGCTTCACGGGCTGGGGACGGTCGAACTGGTCGATACCCTTGACGCACACGGCGTGGCGGATGATGTCCCGTTGAAGCATCACGAGTCTTCGACCAAGGATTGCGATCAGCAATTGGCGAAGATCACGGCGATTCTTGCGCTTATCGACGAGTTTGTGCCGGAGCAGAAGGGGTTTGTCGAAGGGTTGACCCCGTTGCCGATGCTCATTGAAGCATCCGAACTGGACCACGCGGTCAATTCGTTCAATTTGGATGCGGTACACGCGGAAGCGAACGAGCTGGAGGAAGCCTACAAGCGCACGTTGCGGCGTGAAGCGGAAATACGGTCACTAGTCGAGACTTTGTTGCCGTTCGAGGCCTTGCCTTTCCAGGTGACGGACCTGACTCGGCCCAAGCGGGTGCGATTGATATACGGTTCCGTTCCCACTCCGGCGCTGGGATCGCTGTCAGCCAACTCGGAGCTGGGGTCGCTGGCGGTGTGGGAAACGGTGTTGTTTGGCACTGCGTCTCGCAAGGATGCTCCAAGCTTGCCACCCAAGGCGGCACGCAAAGGACACACCTATCTCGTAGTTGCGTGCCTGGTCGCCGATGAAGATACGGTGCGCCGGAATCTTGGTGACTGTGGTTTCGAAGAGATTACGCTGCCTGACGTACATGGTAAAGTGCGCGACCGCATTCGTGAGTTGAGCGCCGATCTGTCGGCCAGCGAGGAGCGCGTCGCCGCAACGCGGGCGCGCGTCGAGGAGCTGGCGAAATATCGCCGTTCGTTGCAGACGCTCAAAGCCTATTGGGACAGTATCCGGCGGCGGTCTGTCGCGGCGGGGCTTTGCGCGGACAGCCGGTGGGTTCACGTGGTAACAGGATTCACGCGGGCCGCCGACCTGCCGAAACTTGAGCAAGCGCTGCAGCATGCGCATCCGGAGGCGTCGTTGTTGGTGGAGGATCCGGCTCCGGGTGAAGCCGTTCCCGTCAGTATCACGCTGCCACCGCTCATTCGCCCGATTCGGATGCTGATCGATCTTTTTGGATTTCCCGCGTACGACGATTTCGATCCGTCGCCGTTCATCATATGGCCGTTCCTGCTGTTCTTCGGAATCTGTTTTGGCGACGTTGGCTATGGTCTGATGCTGACTGCTTTGGGCGCATACATTGCGTACAAGGCGCGCGCTTACGATTCCGTTTACAACTTCGCGAAGCTTCTCTTATACGCGGGCGTATTCACAACGGTTTGCGGCGCTCTTCTTGGCTCCTGGTTCGGAGATTTGTATGCGCCGCAGTATCTTGGTGAAGGCAACCCCATTCTGAAGTTAAAAGAGAAGACGATGCTTCTTGACCCGCTTCAGGAGCCGGTTGTGATGCTGGTGATCGCGCTGTTTATTGGCGTGCTGAATCAGATGTTCGGCATTGCGCTGAAGATGCACGGGTCGATCAAGAAAAGGGATTGGGCCGGGGCGCTGTTCGATGGTTTGTTGTGGATGGTTGCGCTGCCCGGGCTCGTGCTGTTGATCGCGGCATTCATGGCGCCGTTGCCGGCGATTGTGCCCAAGATTGGGGCGATTCTGTTCCTTGGCGGCGCAATAGGGCTGGTCCTGACGCAAGGACGCGAAGAGAGCGGGATTGCAGGGCGCGCCATAACGGGAGTCGTCAGCATCTACGGAATCCTGGGGAGCTACGGGTGTGCGGCGTTTATCGGCGACACGCTTTCCTACTGCCGCTTGCTGGCGCTGGGTCTCACGACAGGCATCGTCGCCATGTGCGTCAACATGGTCGCCGATATCGTGCGGTCGATCCCGGTGGTGGGCGTGGTCTTGTTTGTGGTGGTGCTGGTGTTTGGACATGTATTCAATTTCGCCATAAGTTTGTTGGGCGCATTCGTGCACTCGATGCGTTTGATTCTGGTTGAAATGTTCGGGCGATTCTATTCGGGAGGAACGAAGCCGTTCCGGCCGATGGGATTCGATTCGCCCGAATATCAGATGAAGGTTTTGACCCCCAAGACGAGGGGCTGATTTTTTCGAATACGAAGCAATATAACTGGCCCAACGGAGCCGGCGAGGAGGAGTTGACGATGGATTACCAAATGTCGATAGAAGTGGCGCGCGGACTTGCGCTTGCCGGCGCGGCCTTCGCCTTTGGTCTGGGAGGCTGCGGGTCAGCCAAAGGAATCTATATTGCGTCGCAGCAGGCGACCGGCGTGCTGAGCGAGAAACCGGATCTGTTCGGCAAGCTGCTGATCATGGTGGCGCTTCCCGGCACGCAGGGATTCTACGGGTTCATCATCGCCATCATGATGGCCATTCGAACCGGTCTCATGGCAGGCAAGATCATCATCACGCCGAGCACGGGCATTGCGCTGTTGTTTGTGGGCGCGCTGGCGGGACTTGTGCAATACGTCAGCGCGATCAACCAGGGGCAGGCATCCGCGGCCGGTATTGCGCTTACGGGACGCCATCCCGACAAGTCCGGCCAGGCTTTGTTGTTCCCGGCGCTTGTCGAGACCTACGCCGTGGTGGCCCTGTTGGCTTCGATTCTCCTTATCATGTGGCTGACCAATCCCGGCGCGAATCCGCCCGAACTGCCTGTGAACGTGCTTGAATACCTCAAGCCCGCCGCATAATAGGACTTCAGATCGTGACGTTTACCAACATAGAGAAATCGGTTCTGGAGGCGGCCCGCCACGAAGCCGAAAAGATCGTGAAAGCGGCGGAACAAGCCGCGCGCGATCGTGTCGCGCGCGAAGTGGATGCCTTCCGGCATGAAGCGGAGCAAGGACAGCAGTTGGCGGTGCGCGCGGCCGAAGAAAGCGCCGCGCGGCAGTTGTTGCAGGCGAAGGGCGCGCAATCCAAGCAGCTTCTGGAGAAACGCAACGCGTTGTTGGCGGGTGTGTTTGAGGAGGCGGGCAAGCGGATTCTGGAACTGCCCGCGGACAAGTATGAAGCTGTTATGGCACGCCGATTGACGCGGACAGCCGGAAAGGACGGCGGGCGGCTTCGGGTGCACCCGCAAGACAAGCCCGTCTTCGACAAGCTGTTGGCGGCATGGAATGCATCGCGGTCCGCAGACAGCCGAGTCACCATCGACGACGGCGCGCCGCTGGAGAAGCGGGGCGGGTTCATCTTTGTCAGCAAGGCGTACGAAGTGGATCAGACGCTGGATGCGATCCTTGGCGACATGGAGTATGCCCTGGCTCCCGAAATAGGCGCGGAGATTCTTCATGAATAGCGAGGCTCAAGCGCCGTGATTGCCATATCGGAACATCAGCCCGCGTGGGGTTTCGCGTGCGGACGAATCAGCGTGCTGGAAGGCAAGCTGTTGTCGCACGAGTTCTTTTTGGGGCTTCTGTCGCAGACGCGCATCGAGGACATGCTGCGTCAGCTTCAAGACACGCCGTTGCGCGACCACGTGACATCGGGCGCGGCGTGGAACGATTGGAGCGCCATCATCGATGCCTATTTCCACGACGAGGTCGTGTCGATTCGGAACGACTGTCCGAGTCCCCATATTGCGAACCTGTTTCTTTTGCAGCGCGATTACCTCAATTTGAAGCGCGCGATTCTTCGCCGTTCGGACTTTCCGTTTGCGCCGGGCGCGGTGAGCGCGCAGGAACTGGCGCAGATTGCCGCGGGCGACCTGGGAAGCGTTGAGTCGCCCACGAAGGAATCGGTTCAAGAGGTGTGGGAACGGTCGCAGGCCGAGAATTTCGACGCGCAACTCGATTTGCTGATGGACGGTGTTTTTTTGCGTCATTTGCTGGCGATTGCGACCGCCGCGGACGTTGAACTTGTGACCGAGAGCATACGCGAGTACGTGTTGGTGCGCGCCATGCTCGCGCTGTGGCGCGGCTTGGAGCAGGGAGTGCCGGTTTCGGAGTTTCGACAGTGTGTGTTGCCGCTGGATGGAGTTGGTGAGACCGTCGAACGCTTGATTGAGGCTGGGGCAGCGGAGAATTGGCCCGCTGTGCTGCCTTTCGCGATTGCGGATCGGTTGCGCGAAGCGCTGGAAATGCCCAAGACCGAGCGCATCCAGCACTTCGACCTGGCATCGGCGAATGCGTTGACGACGTTGGCAAGTCTCGGCCGCTATCAAGTAGCGGGACCTGAGCGTGTGTTCTCGTATCTCAGCGCGCTGGATGCGGATGTGTATAACCTGAAACTGGCCGTGTGCGGCCGTCTGAGCCGAATCGACAGCGAACTGCTGCGGCGGCGTTTGCGAGCATACCATGTCTAAAGCGGTTGCATTGGGAGAAAAACACCTCATTCTCGGGTTCAAGGGCGTAGGTTTTGAGGTGATCGCGTGCAAGGACGGCGCGGCACTTTTGCATGAGCTGGGAACGTTATCGCGCGATCCCGAGGTGGCCCTGGTGCTTGTTACGGAAAGCATGGCCGAGGAGACGCCTCAGGCGTTGGACCTGTTTCGCGAACGGAGCAAGGCCATTCTGACGGTGATTCCGACGCACGAAGGCAGCAAGCATACGAACTTCAATGAGATGAAAAAGTCCGTGGAAAAGTCCATCGGCGTGGATATCTTGGGCAAAGACTAAGAATTCGAGAGCAAGAGCGCTTGTGAAGCGATTGGAGCAAGAACGGAAATGGCGGTAGCGACAGACGTCAATCAAGGAGTGGTCGTCAAGGTATCCGGACCATTGGTGGTCGCCACGGGACTTGGCAGCGCGCGCATGTATGAGATGGTGCGCGTGGGTGAACCGAGGCTGTTCGGCGAGATCATCGAAATTCGCGGCGACGAGTTCTCGATTCAGGTGTACGAAGAGACGGAAGGGATCGGGCCCGGACAACCGGTGTTCCGCACCGGAGAAGCGCTGAGCGTGGAGCTTGGGCCGGGTCTCATCAAATCCATCTATGACGGCGTGCAGCGGCCGCTCGACAAGCTGGCGGAAGACTTTGGCGATTTCATCGTGCGCGGCGCGGAACGGCCCGCTCTCGATCGCGCGGTTCAGTGGAAGTTCGAACCGGTTGCCAAGACCGGCGACAAGGTCGCGCCCGGCGACGTGCTAGGAACGGTCGTCGAGAGCAAGCTTGTGGTTCACAAGATTATGGTTCCGCCGGGTGTATCCGGTTCCGTTACCCGCATTGCGGCGGTTACGGGCAATGTCGATACCGAGGTGGCTGTCATTGAGACTGCGTCGGGTGCGCGCCCGGTGACCATGGTGCAGCGCTGGCCGGTGCGTTACGGCCGGCCCGTGGCAAGCAAGCTGCCGCCGTCGCAGCCTTTGGTGACGGGTCAGCGCGTGATTGACATGTTTTTTCCGCTCGCACAAGGCGGGACGGCATGCGTTCCGGGACCTTTCGGAAGCGGCAAGACCGTGGTGCAGCATCAGCTCGCGAAGTGGTCCAATGCACGTATCATCGTATACGTCGGCTGCGGCGAACGCGGCAACGAAATGACCGACGTGCTTATGGAATTCCCGCACTTGAAGGACCCCGAATCCGGCGAGCCGCTGATGGAGCGCACGGTGCTGATTGCGAATACATCGAATATGCCGGTGGCCGCGCGCGAAGCGAGCGTGTTTACGGGCATTACGATTGCCGAGTACTTCCGCGACATGGGGTATTCCGTGGCGCTGATGGCCGACTCGACCAGCCGTTGGGCCGAGGCTATGCGCGAGATTTCGGGCCGCCTCGAGGAAATGCCCGGTGAAGAAGGCTATCCCGCGTATCTCAGCTCGCGTATTGCGAGTTTCTACGAACGATCCGGCAACGTCGTTTGCGTTGGATCGGACAAGCGTCCCGGTTCGTTGTCGCTGATCGGCGCGGTGTCGCCTCCCGGCGGTGACTTGTCCGAGCCGGTCGTGCAGGCCACGCTGCGCGTGGTGAAGGTGTTCTGGGGTCTGGACGACAAACTTGCGTTTGCACGCCACTTCCCAGCGATCAACTGGCTCACGTCGTATTCGCTGTACCAAGACACGATCGATGAATATGCGAACGAAAAAGTGGACGCGGCGTGGGAAGGCGTTCGCAGGCAGGCGATGGCCATTCTGCAGCGCGAAGCCGAGTTGGAAGAGTTGGTGCGCCTTGTGGGTATCGACGCGCTGGCGGTGGAGGATCGCCTTTTGATGCAGGCGGCGAAAATGATTCGCGAAGACTTCCTGCACCAAAACGCATTCGACGAGCGCGACAGTTACACGTCGTTGAAGAAGCAAATGCGTATCTTGCAGGTCATCCAGCATTACTACAAGGAAGCGCGCGCCGGCTTGAAGGAAGGCGTAGCGCTGAACGCGTTGCTGAGCCTGAAAGCGCTTGACGAGATCGCGCGCGCGAAACTAATTCCGGAAGACAAGCTCGCTGATTTTGCCGTCCTAGAATCCAACATCACCGAAGAGATTAAGGCGCTGCCGAGAGTCTGATGATTTTGGATTTTGGATTTTGGATTTTAGATTGAAGAGAGTTGATGCCCGGATTTCGGATGACTTTGTAGGGTACGGCTAGTATTAGGAAGGCCCTGGAAAGAGTGACAGAGGAGCAGTTCAAAGAACGGACTCGCAAACTCGCGCTCAGGGTAATCGCGTTAGTTGAATCGCTTGGACGAACAGGAACTGCCGGAGTGATAGGGCGGCAAGTTGTGCGCTCGGGCACTTCGATAGGCGCCAATTATCGTGCAGCATGTCGCGCGAAGAGCCGCGCGGACATTGCGGCGAAGTTGGCCATTGTGGAAGAGGAAGCAGACGAGACGGTTTATTGGTTGGAGTTGTTAGTCGAGTCGGGAATCGTATCTGGTAAGCGACTTCAACCGCTAATTGACGAGACAAATGAGATACTGGCGATGACAGTGGCATCCATAAAGACGTTGAAACGCGGTCTGCTGACGGAGTCCAAAAGGCTCGTCAATCTAAAATCCAAAATCTAAAATCTAAAATCCAAAATAGCTTGGGAGTCAAGAATTGGTTACCAGAGAGTATCGCACAGTCCGGCAAGTCATCGGTCCGCTTATCCTTGTGGAAGGCGTGGAAGGAATCACGTATGGCGAGCTGACGGACATCAAGTTGGACGACGGGAACATCCGTCGCGGTCGCGTGTTGGAAGTCAACGGCGACAAGGCGATGGTGCAGGTGTTCGAAGGAACGAGCGGACTGTCGCCCAAAGAGGTGCGCGTCAAGTTTCTTGGCAAGGGCATCGAACTCGGCGTGTCGCAAGACATGTTGGGCCGCGTGTTCGACGGATTCGGCCGGCCTATCGACAATGGACCCGCGCTGATTCCCGAGAAGTGGTTGAACATCAACGGCAGCCCGATGAATCCGTTTGCGCGCGACTATCCCAACGAATTCATTCAGACGGGCGTGTCGACGGTTGACTTGCTGAACACGTTGGTGCGCGGGCAGAAGTTGCCCATTTTCTCCGCGTCCGGTTTGCCGCATTCGCGGCTTGCGGCGCAGATCGCGCGGCAAGCCACAACGCTGAAGAGCGGCGAGAAGTTCGCCGTGATTTTCGCGGCCATGGGCATCACGTTCGAAGAATCCGAATTCTTCATCGCGGACTTCCGCCGCACGGGCGCCCTCGAGCGCGCCGTGTTGTTCATGAATCTTGCGGATGACCCGCCCATCGAACGTATCGCGGTGCCGCGCATGGCGCTGACTGCCGCCGAATACCTCGCGTATGAGAAAGACATGCACGTGCTGGTTATCCTCACGGACCTGACCAACTACTGCGAAGCGCTGCGCGAGATTTCCGCCGCGCGCAAGGAAGTGCCGGGCCGCCGCGGATATCCGGGCTATTTGTACACCGACCTTTCGACGCTGTACGAACGCGCGGGCCGCATCAAGGGCAAGGGCGGTTCGATCACGCAGATTCCGGTGTTGACCATGCCGGAAGACGACAAGACGCACCCGATTCCCGACCTGACGGGTTATATCACAGAAGGTCAGGTTATCCTGAGCCGCCCGATTCACACGCAGGGTATCTACCCGCCGGTGGACGTGCTTCCTTCGCTGTCGCGATTGAAGGACAAGGGTATCGGCAACGGCAAGACGCGCGAAGACCATGCGGACGTGATGAATCAGCTCTATTCCGCGTATGCGCGCGGCAAGAACGCGAAAGAACTCGCGGTGGTGTTGGGCGAATCCGCGTTGAGCGAGACGGACTTGTTGTTTGTGAAGTTTGCCGACGAGTTCGAGGCGAAGTTCGTGACTCAGCGTGAAGACGAGAACCGCACGATTGAAGAGAGTCTCGCGATTGGATGGAATTTGTTGGCGCTGTTGCCGCGCGGCGAACTCAAGCGCGTGCGCGATGCTTGGATCGAGAAGTATCACCCGAACGGGAAGGCGAGCGCGTAAGCGCCGAACCGGGCACCGGGATAGAGGAGCTAGGACGTAAGGGATTATGGCAACGCGTTTAGCGGTAAATCCGACTCGTATGGAGTTGCTCCGGCTGCGGCGCAGACTGGCCGTGGCCATGCGCGGGCACAAGCTGCTGAAAGACAAGCTGGACGGGCTGATGAAGGAATTCATGCAGCTTGCGAAGGCGTACAAGGAAGCCCGGCTTGCGGTCGATGCGGATTTGCCCCAGGTACTCAAGCTATTCGTGTTGGCGGAAGTGACGTCGTCGCGAGTAGTCATCGAAGACGCGCTCGAACGGACGAAACAAGAGTTGGAACTGGTGCAGAAGCCGCGGCGCATCATGAGCGTGGTGATTCCGCACTTGGAAGTCTCGTTCGGGAAATCCACCGGGGGATACTCGCGAATTCACACGCCCCTCGAACTGGACACAGCCATAGACGATCTGAAAGACTTTCTCCCGACGCTGCTGAAGATGGCGGAGTTGGAGCAGACCGTGCGTCTGTTGTGCGAAGAGATTGAGAAGACGAGGCGGCGGGTGAACGCTTTGGAGCATACGTTCATACCCCGCATGACCGAGACCATCAAGTACATTAAGAGCAAGTTGGACGAAATGGAGCGTTCCAACACAAGCAGGTTGATGAAGATAAAGGAGCAGCGGCTGGCGCAGGGCGCCTAGCCCGCATTTTGAACCAAGCGCGAACGGGCGCTGGCGCAAAATGTTCACGAGCAAGACTCTGAGGTTGTGCCAAGAGCGAATGATCAAACACCTCCGCATATTAGTCGTCGATGATGACCCTGAGATTCCAGAGCTTCTTGGGGGCTACCTGGAGACATGCGGATATGCGGTGCGCACCTGCTCCAACGGGGCTGAGGCCTTAGCGGCGTTGCGGGCGGCTGAATACGACCTTCTGGTAAGCGACATCAACATGTCGGGCATGAATGGGTTTGAGCTGTTGCGCGAGACCCGCAAGACTTACCCGCGCATTGGCATCATTCTGATGACCGCGTACGACGACGCGCACCCCATTCAGGAAGCGCTGCAGGCGGGTGCGGACGGCTACATTCCAAAGCCGTTCAGCCTGCGCAAATTCTCGCGCATTTTCGAGCAAGCCTACTGGCAGGCCCTCTCCCGGGAAGATTGGTGGGAAGACGTCAACACGCGGGGTTCAAAGAAGGCGTAGTCCGGCGTCAGCCTGTCATTTGCACCGGATCAGGAGCCGTTGTTTTCCGCGATGTAGACCGTGGGATCAATGCGAACGAAGTGGTGCAGCACCAATTCCGCGAGCAAGCCCAGGCTCACCGTCAATGTGCCCGTTGAACAGACCACCATGCCCGCCGCGCAGAGTCCGGCTCCGGCCGCCTGCGACCACACAAACCACGAGATGATTCCGATCAGGATGGCCAGCGCCCCGCCGGCGAACTGCCAGAACCCGAGTTTGCCGAAGAAGTGCGCGGGAGCCTGCGAATGGCGGCGCAGGAACCACATGGTAATCACGTCGATGGCGCCGCGAGAGAAGCGCTCGAACCCGTATTTCGATTTGCCGTAGCGGCGGCGGTGATGCTCGACGGGAATCTCGCCGACGCGGAAATTCAGCGTGTGCGCCATGACGGGGATGAGCCGGTGCATTTCGCCGTAGACTTGGATGCGTTTCACGACGTCGATGCGGAAGATCTTGAAGCCGCAGTTCACGTCGTGCAGGGGGACTTCAAAGAGCCACGACACGAAGCGGTTGTACAAATGCGAGGGAAAGGTCTTGTGCCAGGGATCGTGACGCACCGCTTTCCAGCCGCATACCACGTCGTACCCTTCGTTGAGTTTCTCGATAAAGCGCGGGATTTCCTTGGGCTCATCCTGCAGATCCGAATCCATGGTGAACACGAGGTCGCCGTCAACGTGCGCGAACCCAGCCGCCAACGCCGCGGATTTGCCGAAGTTGCCACGCAGCCGGAGTACTTCGATGGACGGGTACTTTTCCTTCAACGCGCACATCACGTCGTAGGATCCGTCGCGGCTTCCGTCGTCGACAAAAAGGATGCGATGCTCGTGAGGCTGTACGTGCTCGGTGATGCCCGCGACAAGCGGCTCCAGAGTCTCACGCTCGTTGTACACCGGTATGACGAAGGTGATTTTCATAGGCTCCGTTACCCCCCGGCGCATTCTAGCATGGAGGCTTGCACGATCCTACATCGGGAGCGGCTGCTGGACATACTCGCCCAAATGCTGCCACAGTATCCGTGGAGTGTCGCGGGCCGAACTGGGCCGAGGACCACTACGTTAACAACGCGAGGCACCCAGCTATGAACATCATGTATATACTGGCGATTATCGTTGTGTTGTACATCGTGTTAGGCTTGCTTAAGCGACGTCTAGGTAGTAGTGGCACTCGTCCAATTCCGCAGATTGCCCTTTCCCCGGAGGCAGAAGCCGAAGCCCGCGAATTGCTTGCCGAAGGACAGAAGATCGAAGCCATAAAAGTCGTTCGAGACAATTCCGGTTGCGGACTGGCCGAAGCGAAGGATTTTGTTGAACGGGGACTGACTTCAGGTGTCAAACCAATTCTGCCCACAGAACCTCTTCCCGAGAACCTCGACCGCGAAGTGCGGCGCCTGCTGGATCGAGGTGAAACGATCGAAGCCGTCCGGTTGCTGCACACCCAACTTAAGTGGGGACTTAAGGAATCCAAGGAGTACGTTGACCGCTTACAAGGGGGCAGCTAGCCCGTACTCCTTTCGCGTCTAGTCCTGCGCTCGTGCTATGCTACGTGGTCGCTGTCCTGACCAAATTCCGTAAGATGATTACTATTGCCGTGGGAGGTTGCCATGCTGTCTTCCGAGCAGGTTGCGTCGTATCACGAACTCGGATACCTTCACATTCCCGAAGTGTTCACGCCGTCCGAAATGGACGAATTGGAGGAGCACCTCGACTTCTTGATGGACCAATGGGCCATCACGGAACTGGGCTGGACGGGTCCGTGGCGGAAGGTGTACATGGATGCGGCTACGGAGAAGAAGTCGAAGCTGACGTCGCTCCACGATCTGCATTTTTATTCGGATGCATGGATGCGGGCGGTGACTCATCCGCGGCTTGCGGAGGCTATGGCAGACCTGCTTGGACCCAACGTGGAGTTGCACCACACGACGCTTCATGCCAAACCGCCAGAGACGGGACACCCTTTCCCGATGCATCAGGACAATGCCTTCTACGAGCATATGAACGGGCAATACGTGGACGTGCTGGTGCATCTCGATGACACGTGTCACGCCAACGGAGAGATCCGTTTTCTGGCGGGTTCGCACAAGGCGGGCGCGTTGCCTCATATCACGCGAACGGAAGAAGGCGAATGCACGCCGCACTTGAATACAAGCGAGTATCGTTTGGAGGATACCGTGCCCGTTCCCGCGAAGCGCGGCGATGTGGTCTGTTTCAGCATCTTCACGATACACGGCAGTTACGTGAACACGACCGACAAGGTGCGAAGGCTCGTGCGTTGTGGTTACCGCGACCCGCTCAATACACAGATTTCCGGGCAAAGCAAAGGCCGGCCCAACATCATGGTGAAGGGCCGGCGCATCCGGTCGACGGAAACGGCTCCGCTTACGAACGAAGCCGTCGTTTGAGAGACTAGGCCCCTGCTTTCTTTTCCTCGGGTTTCGCGGCAAGCGCGTCTTCGACAGCCTTGGTGACCTGATCGTCAGACGGTTTCACGGAAGATTCGTAGCGCGCGACGATCTTGCCATCGCGGCCCACGAGGAACTTCGTGAAATTCCATTTGATTTCGCCGGGAGAGGCGGGATTCGTCTTGGCGTCCGTCAGGAACTGATACAGCGGAACCTTGGCATCGCCCTTGACGGGCACTTTCGAAAACAAGGGAAACGTCACGTTGAACTTCGTCGAGCAGAACTCCTTGATTTCGGACTCAGAGCCGGGCTCCTGACCGCCAAAATCGTTCGACGGAAATGCCAGGATTTCGAGTCCTTTGTCGTGGTACTTCTGATAGAGTGATTCGAGGTCGGCGTATTGGGGCGTGTAGCCGCATTTCGATGCGGTGTTGACGATGAGCAGGACTTTGCCCGCGTATTTGTCGCCCAGTTTAACCGGGTTGCCATCGATGTCTTTCACTTCGAATCCGAGCACGGAATCGGGCATCTTCTTGTCCTCGTTGGATTTGGCGGAGTCGTCGGCCAAAGCAGGGGCCAACGCGCTTACGCACAAAATGGCAATGCCGCATAATGCAGACCTAACGTTCATGGACTAGCCTCCGGAGTTGTGATGGTTGGCGCTTGCCGCCTTTGAAGAAAACCCCAGAGAGGGGAAGCGTATTTCCCGATAGAACGCACCGAAGAGGGTACAAGGGAGGGAGAATCGTGGTGAAGGCAATGCGGAGACTCTCGATTGTCGCGGCGTTTGCGATCGCCGCGCTGAATGGCTGGACGTTGCCGCCCATCACTCCGGAAGAGGCAGTCCAGCTTGTCTCGTACAAAATGGACTCTCTGCAGAATTCAAAAGTGGAGCGTGTTGCCGACAAGACGCCGGTTACGTATCACGTGACCTGCAAGGCGAAGGGCGAGCAATTCGAAGCCGTGGTGGATGGGCAGGTTGCGCGTGTGCTTTCGATAACGAGCGGAAACGGGCAAGCAATCTACACGTGGCCGGGCATTCTGGCGGTGGGGCATCGCGGGACCGTTACCTTTGCACCGGAGAACACCATCCCCGCGTTCAATAAGGCGATTGAACTCGGGGCGGATCTGCTGGAGATGGATGTGCGTGAGACGAAGGATGGTCATTTGGTCATCATGCACGATGGAACCGTGAAGAGGACCACGGGTGAAAAGGGCGCAATCTCACAGATGACCTTGGGCGAGATTCGCAAGCTGGACGCGGGGGCTTTGTTCGGACCCGAGTTCAAGGGTACGCGCGTGCCGACCTTTGAAGAGGCGATGGAGGCCATCAAGGGGCGCGCGTTGCCTGACATCGATTTCAAGATGGGGACGCCGCGAAAGGTTGTTGAAGCCGTGCGCGAGGCGGGACTGTTGGGTAAGGTCACGTTGTATTGCGGCAACCTCGAAACGATGAAACAGACAGTTGCCATCGACCCCGGGTTCCTTACGCGTCCCACGGTTCCCACGGAGGAGAAAGCGCTGAAAGCGTTTCTCAAGGAAATAAATCCAAGCATCGTCAACATGGGATGGGATGATACAAGCTTGTCGGTTGTGCGAACGGCGCACCTCGCCGGGAAGCTGGCCTTTGTCAATGCAATGGGCAAGGAAGACAACGAGACGCTCTACGTGAAGGCAATAGAAGGCGGAGCCGATTACATTCAAACGGACCGGTTGGATTTGTTGCTGCCTGCGCTTCGCAAACACGGGGTACACAAGTAGAAGCGCAAGGACAGAGAAATCATTATGGCGCGGCAGTGGCACAACTCAAGTAATTCAACCACCGATGAACACCGATAGGAAGGCCAATTGACTTCAAAACACGGGGAACACGGACGGAATCTGCGCGTAGCGTAGGTTGCCGGGTAGCGCCGCGCTCGCCGAGCACGGCGTGGTGTACACCGTAGGTTGCGGGGTATTAAGTTGGAGTTTGGTTGGCGTTGATGTGGTGGTGGGGAGGAGACCTGCGGTCGCGGGGAGTGGTCCGCCTCGGCGGATCAGGAGACCCCGCCACAACACAGTGGTGATGGTGGGGAGAGACCTGCGGTCGCGGGGAGTGGTCCGCCTCGGCGGATCAGGAGACCCCGCCACAATACGGTGGTGGTGGGCGGGGGAGACCTGCGGTCGCGGGGAGTGGTCTGCCTCGGCGGATCAGGAGAACCAGTCACAACGCAGGGCACAACGAATGGCACTTGAGCAGTCATTGCCGGAGGAAGTCGCGGGCTAACGCCGCGAACTCACTTCGTTGGTTGGAGTTGGGTCGAAGTCATCCGGGTAAATGGGATCTTTCTTGCCGTCCTTTTCGGCAACCTTCAGTACGGTTCCGTCAAAGATTCCGGAATCGTTGATGTCCCCAGCCGTCAAGGTGAACGTTCCGTCCTCAGCAAGCGTGAACATACCTGGAATGCCCGCTTCGGGCGCGTCCCCGCCCTTTAGCGTCACGTTCGCGTCGCTGGTGAACTCCAGTCGCTTGTACGTGGTGTTGTCCCACGTGAAATCCCATGCTGTGTCCTTGAGCGACTTCTTTCGCTCTACCTTTACTTCAGTCGTCGGTGACGATGTGGTTTCGGTGGTTGACGGGGTCTCCTTCTCGACCGCTGGAGGTGCAGTCTCCGTCTTCTCCGGCGAAGTCGGTGGAGTTCGCACTGTGTCGCGCTCCGATGTCTTCTCGTTGTTGCATGCTCCCACGAGAGTTACGGTGAAGGCGATGGCGAGTACAACTGCCAGCTTTTTCATATGTGTCTCCTTCTCTCTGCACTGTTTCATGCCGCAGGCGTCCTGGTCCACAACTTAGACACCGTCAGCGTGCACGAGTTCGAGGATCCCCCTTGCGGTTGTCTTGCAGGGCTTTTCGCTACCCTTTCTCGTGGTCCGCCCAAATAGAAACCGGCCTGCGAGTGTCGAGACTCGCAGACCGGTCGTAATCGTTATTCGTTGGCAGACGCTTTTTGACTAACGACGTGCGCTAGCGGAGCCGCCACCCTTCGTGTAGTCAAATTCGTCGAAATCATCGGTCTTCGCCGCAGGAGCGGCGGCGGGAGCAGCGCCTTCGGCAGGAGCCGGGGCCGCCGGGGCGGCAGCATCGGCCGGTGCGGCAGGAGCAGCAGCCGCTTCCACCTTCTTCGCTTCGTTGCCGTCGAGCTTCAAGACGGTGCCGTCGTATTCACCGACGATGGTCATACCGACCGACGGAATATCAACGGTAAGCTTGCCGTCGGCAACTTTGTACGAGCCAACAAGGCCGTCCGGAGCTTGGGCATCGGCTTCGCCGCCCGAAATCTTCACTTCGGTGTCGCTCGTGAAGTTGACGGTGTATTCGCTGCCCTGGTACTGGACTTTCCAGGACGTGCCAGCCAAGCCAGCGGCTGGTGTGCTTACGGGCATCTCAGCGGCGGGTTCAGCAGGCATAGCGCTTTCCGGCAGCTTTTCCGGAGCCGGAGCTTCGGGCTTCACATCCGCGGGCGGAGCCGGGGGCGTGACGTTTTCACCGGGGGCCGGAGCCGGGGTGGTCGGGGCAGGCGAGCAAGCGCCAATGCACACGGCCATGACGAGCACCGCACAAATCGCAGCAATCTTCTTCATCGTAATTCTCCTCTTTCCGAATCGGTTGAGCCTGTTCCGGCGGTGGGCGAACGCCGGAAGGTACATTGCGGCCCGGCTCATTTCCCTTCGGAACAAGCTCAATGTCCACGGGGGAAAGGCACCCACGCCCTTCCTGAGAACGTCCTCGTGCTGCGGAATCGTTCTCACGCCAGAGCCTCGCCCGTTATTACGGGCAATGTCATTGTAGCGTTCTGGGAGTCTCGTCGCAACATTGCCGGAAGGCGCAGTCAGAGCGGTCACGATTCAATTGGATTGACCTTTAGTCAGTGAACCGTTATGGAAGTCCTCGCCATGTCCATACGAAATACCCGTAAGTTACTTGCAGGGAGTCCTTTCCGCATACACGGCTCACCGGAGGAAGTTTCCTTGATTGATGGTCCGCAGGCGGATATACTGCGAGGGCTGGCTCCATTGGCGCGGGCCAGAGTGGCCATACGGTTTGACGCGATATGAGTCAATAAGGGGAGGTTCGAACAGTGCGTAAGGCAATGATTCTGACGATGAGTTTGGCGATTGTGATGGCATTGGTGTCGGGGTGCGCCACGGCTGCGAAGGGCCCGAGCGACGAAGAGCTGATCAAGGGTGTGCTTGGCAACTGGAAGGCCGGAATCGAAGGCAAAGACATCGCAAAGGTTGAGAGCGGCATATCCAGCGAGTTCAAGCACTATGAGTGGGGCGACAAAGCCGGTTTGGTTGGATTCCTGAAGCAGTCCTTCGATCAGGGTGACTTGAACAATGCGAAGGTGAACATCGACAACGCGAAGATCACGATCGAGAAGGGCACCGCGACGGTGTATCCGGTCGAGATGTCGGCCTCGTTCGGCAGCGCGACGATCGAGTTCAACATGAAGAAAGAAGCCGACGGCCAGTGGCGCGCAGTCGGCGTGACGGTTGAAGGCGTCTAGTTCAGTCTGAAACCGAGCGATAGTATTTCAACGGGCCGATGGAACGGTAACTCCATTCCATCGGCCCGTATCGTTTTTCGTGTTGACTGCAATCGAGTCTACATCTCAGTTCGCGAATCGCATCAGCGCGATAGATATTCGCTGCGCGGCAGTCATTTCTTCTGACTTAACAGCCATTTGACGACATCGAGGTCTCTGTAGGTTTGATCCCATGAATTGTGGTCGACACCGGGATACTCGGTGTACTGGATGTTGCCACCGGCTTCTTTGACGGCCTGCACCATCGATTGTGATGCAAGCGGTTTGACCACGGAATCGGCTCCGCCGTGAAAGGCCCAGATGGGCACTTTCGCCAGCGCAGGCGCATCGGATACCTTGCCGCCGCCGCAGATTGGAATGATTGCGGCAAACACGTCGTTGTGCAGCGCGCCGTAGGCCCACGATCCGTACCCGCCCATGGAGAGGCCGGTCAAGTAGATGCGCGACGAGTCGATCGAATACTCCTTCAGGGTCTGTTCCATCGCGACATCGATATGCTGGAAGGCATTCAACCAAACGGTGTCGCCAGGGCACTGGGGCATCACGACGATGCACGGATACAAGCTCGCTTGACGGCGAATGGCGCTGCCAATGCCGACCTCGGTTTGAAGCAAGCCGTCTCTGCCGCGCTCACCCATGCCGTGGAGAAACACGACCATCGGCCATTTCTTTCCGGGGTCGTAGTCGGACGGCACGTACACAACGTAATTGCGCGTATTGCCGTCCACGGTCATGGTTTTATTCAGGAAGCCGGTTGGCGTCATCTTGGAACTCACGTTACACCTCTCTTTTGATTGCGTAGTTGCGCAGCCCAGTGCCATCAATGCGCCGAGCACAACTACGCCGCACGAAACCAAGGGTTTCATAGACGTTCTCCTTCCACTTCAGCATGCGCGGGCCGCGTTAGTGCGACACGCGGATACAGATCTTCCCGAAATGTCCGCCGGAGGCCATCAGCTCGAAGGATTCTTTGGCTTCCTCGAACGCAAACACGCGATCGATGGCCGGTTTGAGGGTGCGCGCGGCAATAGCGCGATTCATCTCTTCAAAACTCTCACGATGGCCTACAATCACCCCCTGGAGGCGAATATCCTGCATGAGCAGCGGTGTCAGATTGAGCGAGGATTCCGCACCGGCCAGCACTCCAATGAGGCTGATGGTTCCCCCCATCCGCACGGCGCGCATCGATTGCGTCAGCGTGCCGACGCCTCCGACCTCGATAACATGGTCCACGCCCTCGCCGCCTGTCAACTCGCGCACGGTCTTTGCCCAGTTCGCGTTTTCGCGGTAGTTCACGCAGTGGTGCGCGCCGAGGGCCTTTGCGCGCTCGAGTTTTTCGTTGCTGCTCGAAGTCACGATCACGGTCGCGCCCAGCAACTTGGCGAACTGCAGCGCGAATATGGACACGCCACCCGTTCCCAGTACAAGCACCACGTCGCCGGGCTTGACGTCTCCATGCCGCACGAGCGCGCTCCATGCCGTCAAACCCGCGCACGGAAGCGTGGCGGCCTCCTCGTATGAAAGATGGTCCGGAATGTGAACAACCCCTTCCGCGCCGAGCAGCGCAAACTCGCGCAGCATACCGTCAAGAGGTCCACCGAGCGTTGTGTCGAGCAGCTTGGCGCGGCTGGGGCGGCCGGATATCCAGCCCTGAGCAAACGCGCCGGCGACACGGTCGCCTACCTTGACGCGCGTTACACCGGGACCCACGGCCACGACCTCGCCAGCACCGTCGGACAGCGGCACCAGGGGCAGCGGCTGGCGCGGGTTATAGAAGCCTTGGACGGTGAGCAAGTCCCGATAGTTCAGCGAGGCGGCATGGACTTTAACGACCACTTGGCCGGGGCCGGGATCAGGCTCGGGGCGTTCCGTCACAGCCAGGTTGTCCAACCCGAAGGCGTTTTCGATGACTACGGCTTTCATAGCGGTATCCTTTCACGACTCCCCCGGTTGCGCCCATTCCCCCGGATACTCCGTGGAGTATAGCAGGGAAGGACGGATGGGAATTATCGCGACTTGATGCGACCGGCAGGAGACGGTATTATTCTTACAAGTAAGAATATGAGGAGGGCGCCTCGTGAAGGTTACTACAAAAGGTCAAGTTACGATCCCGCTTCACATACGGGAGAAGACCGGCATCGCACCGGGATGCGAAGTGGAATTCTTTGAGGAAAAGGGGCGCCTCTTCCTCAAGAAGGTTGCCGACTCGGGACGGGGCAAAGCCTTGGTGGAGAGAATGGCGGGTAAGGGTTCTGTAAACATGACGACAGACGAGATCATGGCTCTGACAAGGGGAAAAGCCTGATGCCCTTTATGTTGGATTCGTGTGTCTATCTGGATGTCTTCACGCGAGACTCGAAATGGTTTTCCTGGTCGTCGCGCGCGTTGAGTTCAGCGGCTGACGTTGGGGCCATCATTCTGAATCCAGTGATCTATGCGGAGATTTCCGTGCGATTCGAACGCATCGAGGAATTGGAGGAGGTGCTGCCGTCTGGCGTGTTCGAGTATCGTGCAATCCCGCGTGAAGCGGCATTTCTTGCGGCCAAGTGTTTCGCCCGATACCGGCGGCGAGGGGGGTCGAAGCTTCATCCCTTGCCAGACTTCTTCATAGGCGCTCACGCTGCCGTGGAGAACCATACTCTGGTTACACGCGATCCGCTTCGATTCAGCAGGTACTTTCCGAGTGTCAAGCTTGTAAAACCGTAGGTCTGGTTGATTCTATTGAGAGTCACTTGCTCTTGCACCAGAGTATTCTGAGAGTAACCCAACTGCCGCAATCCACCCGGCTGCTTTGAGCGCGGCAGCAAACGCATCATTGCTTTGCATCAATCGCACGAACTCGGGTGGAACAGCCGAACCGGAGGCCCACGCTTCCAGCGTGTCGAAGAACGGATGGGGTTTGGTTCCGCTTCCTTCCGAGAGTTTTACAAGCGCGGGATCGACAAATCCAAGACGGTGGTACGTCAGCAGGCTCAACAGGGCCACTTCGAGTCGCGCGTGCCACGAGTGGCGCCCGAACCGATTCAGGTTCAGCAGGGCGAGGGCTTCGTCGGTCTTGCGCGTTCGCAGGGCTTCCAGCAGGCGCAACCAGAACACTTCCTGGCGCGACGCGAGGTCCGGACGCGCTTCCGCGACGGGGCCGAATGCGCGCTCATTCCAGAAACAGGTTGGGGGCAGGGCGCGCACAAACTGCACGAGCGGCCGCAACGTGTCTTGCGGCGGATCGAGGGTCTGCCAGTCCACCGGCGCGGGCGCTGCCACGCGGCACCAGAACAGCGTCTTGGTCCAGACGAATCCCATCGACGGGGCGGTCAGTCCCTGCGACCACACGTGAACCGCTTCCGCGAAGCGGCCTTCGGTTCGCAATAGTTCGGCAAGCGCATCGCGAATGAAGAGATCGCGCGGATTCGCGGTCAGGGCCGCTTTGTATGCGGCTTCCGCTCGTGGCGCGTCGCCATGCGCCTGCGCAATCCTTCCCTGAAACAGGCGGACTTCCCAAGCCTGCGCTCCCAAGGCCTCTGCGCGCGCAAGCGCGGCATGCGCGGCCGCGGGATCGTCGTGTGCCGTGGCAAGGGCCAAACGGATCAGCCTTCGCGCATCGGCGGCGCCTTCGAAGCGAGCCGCCTCCAAGATTTCGCGGGCATCCTCGGACTTGTCCTGTCTCATGAGGACGTCCGCATCCAATGCGAGCCAGTCCTGCGGGGCGGTTTCGCGTTCCCGCCACGACTCGCGCATGGTCTGGAAGAGGTCGAAGCGATCCGTTTCGATAGCGGCGCGCGCGACGTCTAGCGACGGTGTTTCGTGGCGTGTGAAGGCATCGGGTGATTCCTTGTACAGCTCGGTTAGGTCGCCCACGGCGCCAAGCTGATTCAGGCAGGTGATTTCGAGGTCTTCCCACTCTGCGGACCGCGTGCGCCCGGCGAGTTTCTTTCGGGCGCGAATGAGGGGCAAGGCGGCTTCCGGTTGGGACGACGTGAGGAGTTCGCCGGCGCGGTTCAGGTCGGCGGCGAGGCGCGCTAAGCGGATTCGCCTGCGCATGTACAGGAATCCCAAGGGCCCGCCCACGAAGACCATTAGGAACCCGACTATCGCCGCGATGCGTTTCGCTTGGCGCAAAGGGTCGATCTTCCCAATCAACGCCTGGATATTGCCCTCGCCCACTTCCACCATGAACACGCAGTCGCTGTAGTCCTTATCGCCGCCATTTAGCAGGTCCTCGAAGCTGATTAGCAGGTAGGGACTGTCCTCGATGGCCACCGCGACCACGTGGACGATACCGTCGGGGTTCGCTTCAGGATGCGTGGTAAATACGTTGGGGTCTTCGTTTATGAGAAAGAAGTTCAGGGGCGTGCCCGCCGGGAGATGGCCGAGATCGACGAAGTCGCCGGGCATCAGCGGCGCTTCCTCGCTGCGTTCACCCATGGCGCTCACGTCGAAGGTATTCTCTTCGACGTTGACGTGTTGTGCGGCTTGATACAGGTCAAGGTTCGAGCTCGCATTGGGAAAGATATACATCGGCTTGCCGGACTTGATGCCGATTCCTTCGAAATTGATGCCGAGAATGTTGCGGAATCCCGACGACTCGCTGACGTAATAGAGCCGGACCTTGCCTCCCTCTGCCATGACGAGCTTGTTCGGATCCAGGGCGATCTGGTTCAAGTTCTGCTCCAGCGCGGCGGCGGTGAACTCCTGCGCGCCCTTCACGATGAGCTTCGGCAGCAGTGTCTTGTTAAACCGTTCAGACGCCCAGTCGGAACCGCTCTCCTGCACCAACCCCACCAATGGAAAATCGAACCGCCGTAACGACGATTGGACGGGGGATGGCTTTGGTCCGCAGGAAGAGAGGAGCGCGGCGAGACACAGCGCGGCGGTAAGAGCAGCGGACTGCTTGTAGCCAAGCCCACGCATTCGCGACATCGTTTTCGTGGCTCCCCTTGATCGCTATAGTGCCGGTTGAGTGTATTCGGAACCCGAGTAGTGACGCCAGTAGGATTGATTGCGGCTACGCTGCGCCACTAGACGCTACCCCCGCTGCACCAACTCCTCAGGCAACACCTCACACTCCTCAATAATGACTCGTGCGAGTTGCTTTCGCCCTGACAGGGCTCCCGTTGGGGGGTGCTGGTGCCTGGGGTTTCGATTCGCGTCGTTGCCGCGAATCTCACCCGGGGCTGGAGTCTACCGTGCCTACGGCTCTCCGGAGAATGAGGTGGTGAAGAAGGAGGTGTCGCGCGGCGTGGATTGCATTAAGGCAAAGCGCAGGTTGCCGAGTAGCCGCGATCGCCGAGCGCGGCGTGGTGTACACCGTGGGTTGCGGGTAATGCGTAGCGTGGCGTGAACCTGAAAGCCATCGAGTGCGGGATATTGAGTCGGCCTTTGGTTGGCGTTGTTGTGGCGATGGAACCGAGACCTGCCGGTCGCCTGCCGACAAGTGTGTCGGCGGAGTGGCTGGGCCAAGACCCTGCCACAACACGGTCCGCAGACTTCGTAATCGCTGTCGGCTACTTCGCTGTCTTATCGTCGCCGATTCCAGATAGGATCACCGGTTTGCGGTCGGGAAACTCGGCGATGATAGTCAGTCTGCCGCCCATGGCTTTGATGGTTTTTCGAAGGGTCGAGATCATAAGGTCGCTGCGGCGTTCGAGCCGGGAGACGCTATCTTGGGTAATGCCGAGCATTCTGGACATTTTCACTTGCGTGAGTTTTCGAGCACGCCGCAAGTCACGCAGTGTCATTTCTTCCGCAATGAGCTGTGCCGCGCGAGCCTCGACTTTCTTGCGCTGGGAGGGGCTTAGACTCCTGATTATGTCGTCTATGTTGGTGGGCATGGCTACAGACCTTTTCGTTTCAGCCGGGCGAGATGAGCGTCGAAACGATCATCCGCCTTGCGGATCAATTCTCGATAGAATCGCCTTTCGTTCACACCCGCTTTGTCTCCGGCCACGAGCAGAATAGCCTTGCGCTTCGTGTCGAAAGCGAATGCGACTCTCCAGGCGCCGCCCGACGCGGCGAATCGTAGCTCCTTCATATTTGCGTGCCGCGAGTCCTTCAGCGTGTCAACATGAGGACGCCGTAATTGCGGGCCGAACTGCTGCAAAAGGCGGGCTAATGCTAGCAACTCCACTTTCACGTCCTTGTGAAATTCGTCGAATTCAGGTTTGAACTCATCGCCCATTTCGACAACCCAACTCATGCAAGAATTATGGATTGTAATCCATATGTTGTCAAGGTCATTATTTCAGCAGGTCGGGATATGCTCGTTCCTGGGGTTCGATGACGGTCCGCAGGCATAGATCGCCCAGTTCGTTTTGACTTCCCCCGGATTGTGTGTCAGTCTACGTGCCGGGGCTGCATTCCCTAAACGATTTCTTGTTACGCATGTCGTGTTTCCCTGGTTTTCTTGGCGCAGAAAGGGTGTTTGCATTATGGCGATAGACAATTTGAAGGATATGTATCGGACGAAGACGGTGGGGGATTTCCCCGCGGCGTTCGAGGCGCTGGGGCGGCGTTACGAGAAGGTTGAGGATCTGCGCTACGGAACCAACCCGCATCAGCCGGCGGCATTCTACCGGCCCGTCAACGGCGAGAAGTTGGTGTTGGGAGCGTACGAGATCCTCAAGACCGGCAAGAGCGGCCTTTCGCAGACGAACATCGAAGACATGCACCACGCCATCGGTATTCTGAAATACATGCAGCGGCCGGCGTGCGCCGTGATGAAGCACTGCAATCCTTCGGGAGTCGCCATTCAGGTGGATACGATGCCGTTGGTGGAAGTGTACCAGCGGGCGCGCGACGCGGATGCCCAGGCCGCGTTCGGCGGTACAGTGGTGTTTAACCGGACTGTGGACGGCGATACGGCGAGCGAAATCATGCAGTCGATCGTGGAGGGTGTGGCGGCGCCGGCGTTTGAGCCGGAGGCATTGGAGGCCCTCAACAACTTCGAGAAATTTCGCCGTAACAAGGAAATGCGGATTATCAAGGTCCCCGAATTCATGGGGCTTCCGAAGTATGTGGGCGACGTTGTGAACGCGCTCGAAATGAAGGTGTTCGACGACGGCAGCATCGTTTTGGCAACGCCTTACCTGTCGCGCATCCGCGGAGTGAATGATCTGTTGCCGGCGTATTGCGAGCACGCGAAGCATGGGCGTATCGACATCGCGCGCGCGGCAACGGACCGGGAACTCGACGACCTGCTTTTCGCGTGGTACGTGAACATCCACGTGCGGTCTAACGGCGTGGTTATTGCGCGCAACGGCCAGACGCTCGCGGTGGGCACGGGCGAGCAGGATCGTGTCGGGGCGGTGGAGCAGGCCGTCTCCAAGGCAAAGGCGAAGTACAAGGGCGTGGAGACGCTGCAAGGGGCCGTTCTGGCGTCGGACGGGTTCTTCCCCTTCCGGGATGCCATTGTCGCCGCAGCGAGCCAAGGCGTGGCCGCATTTGCGCAGCCAGGCGGCAGCGTCAATGACTATGACGCGATAGCCGCGTGCAACGAGGCAGGTGCGGCGATGGTCTTCACGCAGGAGCGTTGCTTCTCCCATCACTGAAACTTCGGAAGCAGTGTGGGGATAGGTTTTCAAGCGAAGGCACGCCTGGTGGCGGACTGCGAATAATGCGCAAATTGCAAATGGTCATATTGGCGAATTTTTGTCAATGGGTTTTGGGATTTCTGCCGAATATTCCGAAAAATAAGTATGTAAATCAATGAAAGAGGTGATTAAGCGGTCAAAATCGTCTGCGAGCATATGGCACAATATAAGCAATGGAATCCTGAGCGGACTGATGTGAACTCGTTCAGATTCACAGGGAGTGTTTGCTTCTATGAAGTTTTTCGGCAAGACAAGTCCCAGAGTTCTTCTGGCCACGGCCTTGGCGTTGCTCGCGGTCTTCCTGTTGGACTGCCGGTTGCTCCAGGGAACGGCGGGGGGCGTGTTGTACGCCGGTATCGTATTGTTCTCGCTGTGGTCGCCCCAACGTGCTTTCACAGGCGCAGTCACGGTGCTTTGCGTGACTCTAGCCATCTTGGGACTGATGTATACCTCACCGGACGGGCCGGACAGCGTTGCGATCCTCAATCGTTCATTTTCAGTGCTAGCCATCGTGATTACCGGTATCGTGGCCGTGAAGCGGCAGGCGGCCGATGAGCGCAGGGCGGAAACGGAAGCGAAGCTCTCGTCGATCATCACGTACGCGGGATACGGGATTCTGTCGTTTGACGCCAACGGAGTGGTAGATTCGGTGAATCCGGCGGCAGCGACGATGTTTGGATATGCGCCGGGCGAAATGACCAATCGTTCCATTGAAGGGCTGATCGACCCCTCGTATCGCGCGGATTACAAGGATTACCTTATCTCTTACTTGGACAATGACCAGCGCAACATTGTTCAGCAGGACATTGAGGTGCTGGGACTGCGCAAGAACGGGTCAACGTTTCCGATGGAGATCAACGTCAATGAGGTTCCGTCGGGGCGCGGCATCTTGTTTATCGCGCTGGTCCGCGACGTGACGGAGCGGTCACGCGTGGAGCAAGAGCGCGTAAAGCTCATTGGCGAATTGAAGGAAGCCCTGGCCCAGGTCAAGACGTTGCGAGGTTTGATCCCGATTTGCGCTTCGTGCAAGAAGATTCGAGATGACCAGGGGTACTGGGAGCAGATCGAGGTTTATATCCACAACCACTCCGACGCGGAGTTTTCGCACGGATTCTGCCCGGAATGCCTTGGGCGTTTGTATCCGGACTTGTTTCCGTCTGGAGTGCCGGACGAAGAAGAAGGACCTCGCAAGAGGCAGGCCTCGTAGAGGTCATTGCGCTGCGCGGATATCCTTCACCACCAATTGGACGACCGTTTCGCCACGCCACGTATTGAACTGCGGGTTAAACGCGACGTCGATGGCATCCACAGACTGCAGCGCACTCAGCCGGTCACCCATACGAAATCCAATGGTATCGAAGGTGCGGGTTCCGTCCGTCACGGCAAACTTGAGGTGGCCGCCGCGAAGTTCTCTACACGACTGCCGGGCGACGCGCACCCCGTAGGCGGCCAAGACCGGCGAAGGATTCGCCGCGCCGCACGGTTGCAGGCGGTCGAGAAGCGTCACGAGTTTCCCGTCGATTTCGGTCAGCGCGACTTGCGCATCGATGGAAAGCGGCCGCTTCAAATCGTGTGCGGGGAGACGGGAGGCAGCTTCCGATTCAAAGGCGTTTTGAAAGGCTTCCACTTTTGTCTCTTCGATGGTGATACCCGCGGCTGCCGCGTGGCCGCCGCATGCAACGAGGTGCGTTTCGCAGGCCTTCAGCGCCTCGGCGATATTGAGCCCATCGACGCTACGCGCGGACCCACGGCCCAGGCCGTCGCCGTTGATGGCGACGAGCACGACCGGGCGATAGTAGCGCGATTGGATACGGCTGGCGACGATGCCCACGACGCCGGGATGCCACCCGCGCCGCGCCAGTACGATGCTGCGTTGCGATTCGGTGTAACCGCTTTCGATCATCTCCAACGCTTCGTTGTAGGTGGCCTGCTCATGCTCTTTACGCTCTTGGTTCGCGGCATCCAATTCCTCGGCCAGTTCTGCGGCTTCCACCGCGGAATCGGTAAGCAACAGATTCAGACCCGCGAGCCCGTCGCCCATGCGTCCCCCGGCGTTGATGCGAGGCGCAAGCTGGAACGATAGGTCCTCGGCGGTGACCTTCTTCAGATCAATGCCCGCGACTTTCGCCAATTGGATTAGGCCGGTGCGCGGAGCGCGCGCCAAGGCCGCGAGGCCAACTGCGACCAAGTCCCGGTTTTCGCCGCGCAACGGCACAATATCGGCGACGGTCGCTAGCGCCACCAAATCAAGATCGGCTTGTTCGCCGGTCAAAGCCCAAGCCAGTCGAAACGCGACCCCGGCGCCGCAGGAGTCCACCCCGGGGTATCCGCTGGCCTGGCGTTTGGGATTCATCACCGCAAACGCTTTGGGCAAGGGGCCATCAATTTGATGGTGGTCCGTGACGATCACATCGATGCCGAGCGATTGAGCCCGCTCGATGGGCTCGTGCGCCGCTATGCCGTTGTCGACGGTGATGATGAGCGAAACGCCTTCGGCGCGCGCCTGATCGATGTGATCGATGCCGATGCCATACCCTTCGGTTAGGCGCTTGGGCATGGCGTGCGTGCTCTGTTCGATTCCAAAGCGGCGGAGTGCGCGCAGCATAAGAGCCGCCCCGGCAATGCCATCCACGTCGTAGTCGCCGAAGACCAGGACGCGCTCGTTGTTCTTTCGCGCCGCCGAAATGCGTTCGACGGCCCGGTCAAGGTCGTCCAGCAGGCTTGGTGCGCTCAGGTAGTCGAGGGAAGGATTCAGAAATCGTTCAGCGTCTTCCACTGACGCCGCGCCGCGTGTACGAAGGATATGCGCCACAATGTGCGGCACGCCGATTCGATCGGCCAAAGCCTGGCTCGCGGTGCGATCTTCTTCTGCGACTCGCCAATCGCACCGCGCGGTCAATGCGCTCATGCCCGCTCCTTCGCGAGGCGCACGATGCGGTCCACGACTTCGTCGGGGGTGAGACCGTCCGTTTCGACGACCACGGCATCGTCCGCTTTCTTGAGCGGTCCGACACTGCGCGACATATCCCGATGGTCCCGCTGGCGGATGTCCTCCATCAACTGCTTGGAATCGAAGGCGATGCCTTTCTTTTCGAACTCCAGCGCGCGCCGGCGCGTGCGTTCTTCGAGAGACGCATCCAGATAGATCTTGCATTTTGCGTGCGGGAAGACGACGGTCCCGATATCGCGTCCCTCCGCGACAGTTGGACGGCGCGCCCCAAACGCCTGCTGCAGTGCCACGAGATGCGCGCGCACCTCGGGATTGTGATCCAGTTTGCTAATCTGACGCGTCACTTCGGGCGTGCGAATCGCGTGGGTAATGTCTTCGTCTCCGACGAGGACCTGCTGACGGCCATCCACTTCGCGAAGATCCAGGTTCATGGAACGTGTGGTGTTTGCCAATGCCTGCGCGTCATCCAGGTCCACGCCATTTGTGAGCGCGAGCCACGTTGCCGCGCGGTACATGGCGCCGGTGTCCAAGAATGCGTAGCCGAGTACTTCAGCGACCTTTCGCGCCACAGTGCTTTTGCCCGCGCCGGCGGGCCCGTCGATAGCCACGATTTCCGTGGTCAATGTGCTTTCCATTCCGTTTACTTCATCTCCACAATGAAACCGTCTTGTCGGCAGTAGGTGCGGGGTGATTCTCCACTCTCGGGAGTCAGCACACAGCTTCCCGCGGGCGGTTGAGGTTCGTTCAGCAGGAAGGGGTCTGCGTAGATGCGAACACGCGCGTCGAAGCAACCGCTGACGCGCGGAGCGCCTTGCGAGCGGTCGATACCCTCGCTGATGATAATCTGGAAATCTTTGCGAAGGAGCTGCGCCACGTCCGCCAAATCGCGTTGCAGCGCCGCGACGTTGGTCTCGTGAGTGGACGCGCGCGACAGGCTGTTGTTCACGGTGCGGAGAGCCATTCGCATCGGAACGCTCTGCAGTTTCTTGGCAATCGCCTCATCGCTGCCCATGCCGCGCTCACGAACGGTCGCAAGGAGCCGGCGCAGTAGATGGACGTTGGAGCGGGTGGCTCGGCCCGAATTCTCGCCATTCGAAGCGTTCTGCAATTCCTTTTCATAGTAGCCGATGGTCTGAGTGAGCTCGTCGCGTTCGCGCCGCCATTTTGCGATCTTCTCACGAATCTGCATGAGGAGTGCGGCAATCCTGCGTTGGTCCGCCGTGGCGTTTAGCAGGCGCTCTTTCAGGGCCGATAGCTCGACGAACTCGTCATTGACATCCCGGTCAAGCTGGCCTTCGTCCTTGATGCCGGCCAACTCCGCGTGAATTGCATCCAATTGGGAGAAGGGCTCCTCTGCCGTAGTGATATCGGGTATGTCCGGGATGCTTCCCGAATGCCGGACGACTTGATTGAGCCGGTCTTCTGCCATGACGGCCAAGGTCTGCATGGCGGATACAATGCGATTGACAAGAGCAAGACGGTGTTCGGCTTTGTGCAGCCGCTCGGCAATGGGGTGCATGTTTTCGACGGAGTTGAGGTACACGAGTGCGCAACTGGCGGCGTGCTCGGCCTCTTGATTGGCATAGTCAATGGCTGTGCGTTCGTTTCCAAGTTGCCGTCGCAGCCGGGCCGCCCTGCCGAGGTACTTGCTGGCGTCGGGTCCGGGCTCTTCGCCGTAATCCGTGCACGATAACTCGCGGCGCAAAACAATAGAGAGGTCGCGCACTTCCGAACGGCGGAATCGCGCGGCGGTGAGGAGCGAAGCCGCCTCGAACAGACCGCCGTGGATATCTCCTTTTACGCGGATTTTGTCGGCCACATAGCGTCCCATCAGGGCGGACGTCTCGACTCGGATCTCGTTGCCCGCAAAAACGAGATCGGGCGATTCGGCATTCATGCAAAACACGTTGCCCCATTTGGAGACAACGTATGCGCGCACGATGATGTTGCGCGCGCGTATGTCGCCCTGGCGCACGACAACAACACCGGAGATGTTCTCCTGAACTTCACAGTGTTGCGTGGCGGCGAGCTTACCCATGACGAAGCCTTCGACGGAGCACGAGCCGTTTTCGACGACGACGGTGCAGTTCTCGGGCACGCTGTCGAGTATCTTCAGGTGGCCGGACTTGTGGGTGAACACGGGCCCTCGCCCGGGCTTTGCGATACCAGCGAACAGCTTGATCTCGCGAGGTCTGGCGCGCATCAAGTCCTCCGACGTGACGACGTGCAGGCGGTCGGAGAGAATGGGGAGGCCTGGTCTAAGCAGGAGTCCTCGCACGCGGGAATCGAGGGAAATCCGGTGATTGCCAAGTATTGAACGAACGCGCTCGAATAGACCGGCGTCTTTTACGTTGTTGGTAAGGTCGTGAACGCGGCACAGAAAATAGGTTTCATCCCAGGCCAACGCCATGACACCATTGGACTGGAGGGTGTCGATGAGTTCACGAAGGATCCACTGGTGACGGCGGCCTTCGGTGACGATCGTGGGTTTGCCCGCGCATGAGGACCACGTGGAGACGATAGCGGGAATGGCAGCCCAAAGCTGCTGTTGCAGTGGATCTTCGGCATATGAATCGTGCCACGCCCAGCAGAGTGCCATGTCTTGCAGCGAGATGCGCGAGAGTCTCTCCTCGGGCAGAGGCAACACATATTCCAGCAAGCGGTCCAGCATGGCTTAGTAACGCCCAAACCAACGACGCGCCGAAGACCGGAAAGTCTCCGGGGCTGTTCGACGCGCGTGCAAACGGCCGAAACGAGAAGCGCCAGTGTTTACTGGTCTAGAAAGTGGCAAACTCGACTCCTGTGTAGGCTGCGATACCATCTCGATACGGCGCGCGGATAATGCCCCGCTCCGTAATGATTCCCGAAATCAGGGAAGCCGGCGTCACGTCGAATGCCGGGTTGTACACCTTGACCCCTTCAGGGGCCGTTTGCTTGCCGAAGCCGTGAGTGACTTCATCGGGCAGGCGCTGCTCGATTGGAATCTGATCGCCCGTGTCGAGGGTTGGGTCGATGGTGGAAATCGGCGCGGCAACATAGAAGGGAATGCCGTGGGCCTTTGCGATGAGGGCCACGCTGTACGTGCCGATCTTATTCGCGGTATCGCCGTTGGCGGCAATGCGGTCCGCGCCGACGACGACCAATTGAATCCGGCCTTCCTTCATTACTTGCGCGGCCATGTTGTCGCAGATGAGCGTGACGTCGATGCCCGCCTGGAGGAGTTCCCATGCGGTTAACCTTGCGCCCTGAAGCAAGGGGCGCGTTTCATCCGCAAACACCTGAAACGAGCGCCCCAATTCATGTGCGCGGAACATAACGGCCAAGGCCGTACCGTAGGAGGCCGTGGCGAGACCACCAGCATTGCAGTGAGTGAGCACGCCGTCTCCGTCGCGAATCAACGGCGCACCGTGCTCTCCGATAGCCCGGCAGCGGCGCGTGTCTTCGTCGTAGATTTCTAGGGCTTCCTGTTCGAGGATTGACAGCAGATCGTGGCCATGGCCGCCGGCGAACGCGCGTTCGGCGACGTCGCGCATGCGATCCAATGCCCAGAAGAGATTGACAGCCGTTGGCCGGGAAGTAGCAAGGTAGCCGGCCGTCTCGCGAACCGCTTCAATGATGCGCTCGGGGGAACTGGCTTCCTTTTCACGCACGCCAACGAGAACACCAAACGCGGCGCAGACGCCAATGGCAGGCGCGCCACGCACACGAAGAGACTTGATGGCTTCCCAAACGTCTTCAGACGTGCGGAGTTCAATTTCCTTGAACTCCGTAGGCAGAAGAGTCTGATCGATAATGATCAAGCGGCCTTGATCCCAGCGGACAGTACTTGAGGGCACGAAAAAGACCTCCACACTTCCAGTATGCCCCATATGCTACCCGAAACCCTCGCGAAGGACAATGCGAGCGTAGGTAGCACTCGCCGGGAGAGGGCGCGTGTTCCCTCGGAAAGCGTTGCAAATGCCGTGGATGTACAGTACGATGAAGCATACGACTGGAAATTGCTTACAGGCTCACGGAGGTGGAGGAAGCTGGCATGCGGTATTCGGGCGAGGAACGGCGGCGATACGCGAGGAGCCGTCAGGGATTTCCGGTAGTTGTCGACAATGGCGGACCGGGAGTGTTGAACCATATCGACAACATCAGCGCTAACGGTGTGCTATGTCACACGGTCAAGCCGATTCCGCTGATGACCCGTATGAGCATCGCAATCGAACTGCCCAAACCTCACAATCGCCGAGTCGAGTGCGAAGGGATCGTTGTCCGTTGCGATCCGCACGAAGTGGGAGACGACCACTTCAAAGTTGCCATTTTGTACTCGAAGATCAATGACGAAGACCGGGAAGCGATTTTCGACTTTGTCGAGCACGATTTGGCGCAGCCCCCCGTTGACGATGAGTGAGGGATGGCGTGGCCGATGGGGTGCGGCGCATAGCCGCGGGTTCGCGATTCCCCGATAGGGTCCTCCTCGTATCAACCCTGCTCGTATTAGGGCTAACCATCGTTTATCCCGTCTCCAGGATGGTGGTGCAAGCCGTCGCGCATTGGCAATTCGAAGCCTTGACCCGCGGCGCGGGCGTGGCGGCGGTCCGCAATACCCTCGTGATTTCCATGCTCTCGGTGTTGACGTCGGGACTCGTCGGGACATGCATGGCTTTCGCGTTTGCCCGCATTTCGTTTCCGGGCCGGGCCATCTTCGCGGGGTTAGCCTATCTGCCATTCACGTTGCCGCCGCTCGTGGGCGTTGTGAGCTTCTACTACATCATCGGCCGGGACGGATTTGTGCCTCGCATGCTGGAGCAAGTGTCAGGCGTTCAAGGGATACACTTTGACGGGCCCGGTGCGATACTTCTGATCCACACCTATTCCTTCTGTGTGTTTTTCTACGCCATGGTTTCTGCAGCACTCGAATCGCTCGATTCCGCCCAACTCGAAGCGGCGCGAACGCTTGGCGCGTCACGGGCACGAGTGTTCTTTCGCGTTACCGTTCCTCAGATTATGCCCGCGCTCTCGGGCGCGGCCCTGCTCACCTTCATGTCGTCGGGCGCTTCATTCAGTGCGCCGCTCATATTCGGAAACAACTATCCGATGTTGAGCGTGAGCGTCTATGAAGCGCAGAACCGCCACGATCTGGCCGATTCCATGACTCTGACGGTAACGCTCGCCGCCGTGTCGTTGCTGGGGGTGCTGCTGTTTCGGTCAAGGCAGAAGACACGGGGCGGGGCGTCGAAAGGCGTGCGTGTTGCGCTACGCAGCGCTCCAGCGAGGCGCTTTGCCACGGTCGCGGGATTGCTGGCCGTTTTCCTGCTCTTGCTGCCACATCTGACAATTATCTGGCTGTCGTTTGTGGATCATCGGGCGTGGCACACGGAGATTGTTCCCACTGCGATGACCATTGAAAACTACAGCACCATCTTTCGCGATGCGACGGCGTTTCGTCCGATACGCAACAGCCTATGGATGAGCGCGTTTGCCGCGGCCGCTACATTGGCTGTGGCCGTTCCCGCCGCCTATCTCATTGCGCGAAAGCGGCCGGGCGGACGTCTGCTGAATGCCGTCGTCATGATTCCCTGGGCCCTGCCGGGTACGGTGATTGCCGTGAATCTCATCGTCGCGTTCAATGATCGGTGGTTGCCGCTGGTCGGCACGGTCTGGATGATTCCGATGGCCTACTTTGTGCGGAACATACCGTTGCTTACGCGCATGGCCGCCGCCGCGATCGAGCCGTTCGACGCAACCCTCATCGAGGCGGGGCGTACGCTGGGCGGAACGCCGGCTTTCTGTTTCAAGCGTGTGGTATTGCCGCTGCTTGCGCCGGCCATCGTGGCGGGCGGGGCGCTTGTGTTTGCGACGTGCCTGGGCGAGTTTGTGTCGTCAATTCTATTGTTTTCGCCGGCAAACATCCCCATTGCCGTGCGAATCAATGAGGTGTTGCGAGGATCGGGGATTGGTGTGGCGTTCGCCTACAGTGTGTTCCTTATGCTGCTGGTTGGCATGACGTTCGTGCTGGCGCGCCGATTTGCATCCCGTGTCATCTGAGTGCGATCCTTTCGGACACGACTTACCGAAAGACGGGGCTATGAATACCATCTTATTTGGGGCGGAAGCCGATACCCTTAGACCCCTCATTGAACGTCAACCAGCTCTGAAACTCGTCAGCGCTTACCCCGACGTTATTGTGTGTTACGGGGGCGATGGGACGCTGCTGAGCGCGGAGTTGCGGTGGCCTGGAGTCCCCAAAGTGCCGATTCGCAACAGCCGCCGTGGGAACCGATGCATTCCGCATCCCGCGGAAGCGGTGATAGAGCGCATGGCGGCGGGAACGCTGGTCCGCACGGAATTCACCAAGATCGAATGTTTGGTGTTTCTTAAGGGCAATGAGCCTCCGGCTCGGCGTCTCACTTCGATGAACGAGTTCAACATCCACATGGGCCACATCAACGCGGCCGTTCGCTTCAAGCTGTGGCTGGACAACGATCCGTACCTGGAGGGGCGCGAAATTCTTGGGGACGGATTGGTGGTGAGCACGCCGTTCGGAAGCACGGCTTACTTCACACAAATCACGCGAGGGATCTTTCACGCGGGGCTTGGTATTGCGTTCAAGAATACGACGGAATTGACCAGTCATCTCGTAGTGCCCGAGACCACCGTAGTGCGCATCTTGATCACGCGCGGGCCATCGGTTCTGGCATTCGACAATTCTCCCGAATACATCGACCTTGGCGAGGGAGATGTGTTGGAAGTCCGCAAGCACGACCATAGCGCGACGATTCTCACATGGGATCCCGTTGCGCATCCGACAGACGCGTTCTAATTCGCAATGTGCACCGGCGCGACTGAGCGCCGACGAAGACCGCTATTTGCATACGGCTCAGAGCGCAAAGGGGGGTGGAGATGAAACGGACTGGATTTGCTCCTCGCATCACGCGGCGGACATTTCTTGCCGCAGCCTCGGCGGGGTGCCTGGGCGCCATGATATCTGGCGGCGCGAGGGCCGAGTCGATTGCTGAGTTGCCCGAACCGACAGCGGCCAAGCTTCCGCGGTGGCGTGGGTTCAACCTCCATTCGAAGTTTGCAGGGCGCAACGACAAATTCGACGAGCGGGAGTTCGCGCTCATTCAGGAACTGGGTTTCAACTTCGTGCGCCTTCCCATGGACTATCGCGGCTGGGTCGAACCCGGCGATTGGACCGTGTTTCGCGAATCGGTGCTGAAGGAGATCGACGAAGCCGTGGGGTTTGGCGAGAAGCACGGAATCCACGTGCAGCTGAACTTCCACCGCGCGCCAGGGTACACCGTGGCGCAGCCCGCGGAAGAGAAAGACCTGTGGAAAGACGAGGAGGCCCAACGTGTTTGCGCGCTGCACTGGGCGGCGTTTGCCAAACGCTACCAGGGGATTCCGAACCGGCGGCTCAGCTTCAACTTGCTCAACGAGCCCGCGATCATTTCCGGCGACGTACACCGCAAGGTCATCGAACGCATTGTAGGTGAGATTCGAAAGGAAGATGCATCGCGCTTAATCGTGTGCGACGGTCGCTATTGGGCGCGAACGGCGCCCACCGAACTGCTGGGCTTAGGCGTGGCAGCGGCGACGCGAGGGTACGAGCCGATGCGCATCTCGCACCACAAGGCCGGTTGGGTCGACGGGGCTGACAAGTGGGAGACTCCCACCTACCCGTTGCAGACCGGAACCGGACGTATCGACAAGCAGGCCCTCTACGAGAGAAACATCGTGCCGTGGAAGGATCTGGAGGCCAAGGGTGTCGGGGTCATGGTTGGCGAGTTTGGCGCGCACAACCAGACTCCGCACGGCGTCGTGCTCGCGTGGCTCAAGGACAACCTCGAGCTTTGGCGCGAGGCCGGATGGGGTTGGGCGCAGTGGTGCTTCACCGGGTCATTTGGGATCTTGGATAGTGAGCGCGCGGATGTGACGTACGAAGAGTGGAACGGGCACAAGCTCGACCGCGCTATGCTGGACCTGCTGAAGGCGGAGAGTTGAGTCTGTACCCGGCGCACAAGATTACCGCCATCCGGGCGTGTAGAATACATCGCCCGTAAGCGTTTTGTGCCGACGATCGGTTGCGCCGATGCAAAGCGCGGGAATGCAGGGTCTCGTGGGTGAGGGTGACCGCGTATGAACTCGTTTCGCTTCCCAGGATGGCGTCTTCCGGTATTCGTGTCGCTTTGTGCTTTGACTATTCTGGCGTTGCTGGTTCTTCGGGCCGGTGCAGGGGGGACCTACGCCGCCGAAATCTCCCCGGAACGGAGGAATGTCGTCACCGATCTTGCCCGTCGCTTCTCCGACGCCGTGGTCAGATTGGATGTGGACCGCGCGTACGCTCTACTGTCGACTCGCGGCAAGGAAACCATGACGCGCGAGCAGTTCGACAAAGAGCTGCAAGCTGGCCTGGCCACGTTTACCCTTTGGGACGAGCGGCCTATCTGGATAGAGGTGGCCGAGCCGACCGAGATGCCCGATTGGTATGGCGTGCCGAAAGATATAGATGCAGCGAGCATGGAGGCGTGGGTGGTGGTGACGGTGGGGATTGAGAAGAATCCTCCGGAAGGAATTGAACCGCGCCCCTGCGATCTGTACCTTCTGCTGGTTGCCGACGAAGGGGGGCTCCGAATCGGCACGTTCAGTTTCGAGTGGTGCGATTGACGTCGCACGTCCGAAAGAGCAGCCCGACAGTCCCATGAACAAGTGGTTTCAGCCTAAAGAGACAATCGCACCCGTCGAGGTGGCCCACGGCCTTCGTATGCTTTTGTACGATGGCGCATTTGCCCAGACGATGACCGTGTTTACGACGGGGGCATTCCTGATCAGTTTTGCGTTGGAGTTGGGGGCGTCCAACGCCCTTGTGGGGATGATCGCTGCAGTAACGCCGCTGTCTCAGATGTTTCAAATCCCCGCCATGTTTCTTGTGGAGAAAGTCCGCAACCGCAAGCGGGTTGTCATGTTGACGGCCTTGATCAGCCGGACCTTCTGGATTGCCATCGCATCCATTCCCTGGATTGTTCCTGAACCGTTCCGACTCTGGTGTCTGCTGGGCTTTCTCGTGATGTTCTTCGGGCTGGCCAATATCGCGGGGTGCGCCTGGAATTCGTGGATGCGCGATTTTGTGCCGATTACGGGTTTTGGGACCTTCTTCGGGCGCCGCATGGCGCTGGCGACCTTTGTGGGGGCCGTCCTCAGTCTGGCCGCGGGATTCGGCGTAGACACGTACCGGCATTACTACGAAAACGCATTCGGCGCCTACACGGCCCTATTTCTGGTTGCCACGTTGTCGGGTTATCTCAGCGTGTATTTTGTTAGCCGCGTGCCGGAGCCCGTCATGCAGCCCAATGTTGAGCTGAGCCTATGGACGATACTCGGCCAGCCATTTCGCGATGTGAACTTCCGAAAGGTACTGGTCTTCTTGGGGTGCTGGAATTGCGCTGTGAACTTTGCCACCCCGTTCTTCGCAGTCTATCTGTTGAAGGAACTGCACATGTCGATGGCGTGGGTGATCGGGCTTACGGTTGTCAGCCAGTCGTTTAACGTCCTCTTTTACCGGATATGGGGACGGTTAGCGGATCGCTTCAGCAACAAGTCGGTCTTGTCCGTATCAGCTCCGCTTTACTTAATTTGCTTCCTTATGTGGCCGTTCACCACCATGCCCGAGCCTACCGTGCTGACGATTCCGTTGCTGTTTGCGATACACATCCTGGCAGGCATTTCCACCGCGGGTGTGACACTTTGCACCGCCAATATTGCGCTCAAGCTCGCCCCCTATGGGAAAGCGACGGCCTACGTGGCGGTGAATGCGCTTGTCTCCGGAATGGTGGCCACGTTGGCGCCGATATGCGCGGGAATTGTCGCGGATTACTTCACCCCCTACGAGTTGATGGTATCGTTGACCTGGCTTTATTGGAAGGAAGGCCGAGTGGCATTCGAGATGCCGACGGTGGATGTGCGCGGTCTGGATTTTGTGTTCCTGATTGCGTTTGCGCTGGGCGTCATTGCCATGCAGCGTTTGATTCGGGTCAAGGAAGAGGGCGAGGTGGAAGAAGGGATCATCCGCCAGGCTCTTTTCTCAGAAATGCGTCAGATGGTGCAGAACATGTCCACCGTGCCTGGCGTGCGCCATATTACAAACTTCCCCTACGGCTCCCTGAAGCAGTGGCGCAAACGCCGCCGTGAAGAGGATCGCTGGCGGCCCTGAGACGTTTCACGGACGGGGCGAGCCGTCATCTCAGCCGGCGGTTATGCAAAAGAGAACCGCCCGCCGGTGAGGGCGGGCGGTTGTTGTCGTAGGATTCGAGAATGGGGCTATACGCCGCTTCCGCCGCCTGCGCCAGACGCCATCAAGCCATCCAGCAGCGAAATCATCGGCACGAAGAGCGCCGCAAACAGCGTCATGACGATCAAGCCGATGACGATGGTCAGAATGGGTTGCAGCAATTCGCCCAAGGTGGCGATGGAGATTTCGACCTCTTCCTCATAGGTCTCGGCAATATGCTCGGCAATCTGCTCGAGCTGACCGGATTCTTCACCGGTTACCAGCATGTCGGTGACTACCGCCGGGACCAGGGCCTTCGCTTCGCGCAAGGGTTGTTCGATGCCCTCGCCGCGCTCGACCGAGTCACGAATGCGTTGCATGACCTGAGCGACGGCCTGGTTCTGGATGGCCCCACGCACCAGATCGAGCGTGACCATCATGGAGATACCGCTGCGCAGCAACAGTGACATCGAGCGCGTGAACTCGATAATGGCCGATTTGCGCAGAATGCTCTTGCCCACGACCGGAATCATCAGTTTTATGCGGTCGGCGCGCAGGCGGTTAAGCGGGCTGCGTACCCAAAACCGATAGAAGGTGTAAAGCGCCACGAGCGCAATTACGACAGGCACAATGAACTTCATCGAACTGACAAACTCGACGAACGCGATGAAGTCGGTTGTGTACCAAGGCAAGCTGGCGCCGAGACGCTCGAACAATTCTTTGAATTCCGGAATAACCACCTTCGCAATGAGCAGCAGCACGAGCATGCAGACGGTTACCAGGATAGCGGGATACCACATCGCGCCTGCCAGCCGGCGTCCCATCATCTCTTCGCTTTCCCGGTACTTCACAACGCGGCGCAGGACGGTCGTCAGCGTACCGCTTGCCTCACCCGCTTTGATGAGGTTGACGAACACGGGGTCGAACTCGCGGGGATGTCGTTCGAAGGCTTGCCACAGCGCGTTGCCGTTTTCGACGTACCGGGTGATGTCGGTAATCAGTTCGCGAAGAGCGCGTTGTTCGCTGCGTTCGGAAAGGATGGTCAGTGACTTGAGCAGCGACGTGCCAGCGTCCAACAGCATAATCAGCTGGCGCAGGAAGTCATTGACGTATTTCTTCTTTACCGTGCTGCCAAACAGCGGCTTCGTCATGACGGCAGGAAGTGAAGACGTGTAACTTGCCGGGGCCTCAACTGCTGCCACGGCCTCGTCGAGGTCAAAAGTCGCCTTCGCGCCCGTCTTGCGGGTAACGCCTTTCTTTGCGGCGCCCACACGCTTGAGCCCGGGAGCGCCCGGCTTATCGCCCTTAATGGCCATTCGATCGTCCTCCCTAACCAACCGGCTATGATTGCTCTTCAGGGCCCCGGCGGGACAGATGCCCCGCGCCCGGCGTCCAACGGACGGCTACGAGCGCCCTTGATTCCAATACGTAATATGCGAAGCGCCTTGCGCATCGAGCGCAACCACAGCTTCGACGCGCGCCGACCCCATCGACTTCGATGGGCGGTCGGTATACGTGTGCTGTACTTCGCTCTCGCTGACAATGCGCCAAGCGCGCGGCGAAAAACTCAGTTCCTGCGGCAGCGTGCCCGGCGCGGCCGTTTCCTGGCGCAGGTTGAATGCCTCGGGTCCCTTGCCCGCAGCCGCGGCAAGCGCGTCGATGGATTCGAATGGACGCGCACTGGCGACGGCGGCCGCAGTTTCCGGCGTGATGTCCAAGATGGCTTCCAGCACCGGAATCGGCGCCGTGTTCACATTGATAAATGCAGCGGCATTGTTCGGATCCGCCACAGAATGTACGGTAATCAGACTGGCGTCGACCGCCGCGTACGCGCTGGGTTTCATGAGACCGCGCAGCACCAATTCGTCCGCATTGCTGAGCCAGCGGCGGCTGACGGCATCTTCCGGAGACGCCGGACTGCCATCGATACGCGGCAGGTTGCTGCGGATCTGGCGGGCCTGATCGAGGCTTACGCCCAATACGCGGCACAACACCTTGGGCGGCGCGAAATTCAGATTGACCTTCGACGATTCTTCGGTCACGGTCACTGTCGTTTTGACGAGAATGTTCTCGTTGGCGACCAAGGAATTCTGAGCCGGAAGATCCTTGGTGTAGACCGGGAATTCCAGTTCGATCGGGGAGGCTACCGCTGTGGCTGATGTTCCCGCTGCGACGGCCGCCTCCAGAGATGCCAACGCGTTTTGTACACCGCCCGCCGCAGCCTGTTCCGCGCGCATGGCCGCCAGGTCCAGTTCCGTGTCTTTGTTCTCAATGACCATGAAGTCCACCCACGCGACGGACAGCATGGCGAAAACGGCGAGCAAACCCAGCGCCAGAACGAGCGCTGTGCCCGCGTCGGAACGGCGGAAGTGTGAATTCACGGCGTATCGCGGTTTAGTCGACATGGATGTTAAACACCGCCTTTCGGGCGACCTGCTCTTGTTCAGGATTGTCGGTATCGACGACGGCAAGGCTCACGCGGACTGATTTGGGCAGTACGGGCTCGTTCCACGTGCTTTGCCACGCTCCATTCGCCCCGGAGTATTCCACGCGAAATTGCGTGACCCCGCTGCCCAGGACGGTCGCGGAGAGCTGCGATTCGGGGCTCAACGGATCGGCCAAGGCTCGCTTAAGTCCAGAATCAAGACTATATTTGACGATAGAAGCGGTCTTCTGACCGTTCGCTGTCTGCGATTCAATCGGAAACGAAAGGACGGACACCCCAGAGGCGGCCTCTTCGCCGACCAGGCGCGCGGCGATGAGCTTGGTGGAAACTACGGCGCCAAAGTCTTGGCGCATGTTATCGAGGATGTTGTCGGCTTCACGCTCAAGGGCCGTCCGGGTCCGGAGGTCGCCCCAATACCCGTTCATGCGGCCGAAGATGACAAAACCGACCGTGGATACGACGCCCAAAATGGCGAGAACCACAAGCAGCTCGATGAGCGTAAAACCGCGGGAAGCATTCTTGCCGTTCATGCGCCACTCCCCGCCGGGTGCTTGGGCATCGCGGTGGTCAGTACGACCAACTGTTCGCGTCCTCCCAGGGTCCATTTAACCTTCACGCTTACTTCGTATACGAGCGAATCGGGCTTGGGCAGCCTCGCATACGCTTCCCATGAGAGTCTTTCGTATACGTTCTGCTCCCGTTTCTTGAGCCGTTCGACCGAAGGGAGTGTTTCCGGAGGTGTAGCCGTATTGACGGTCGCTGCCGCGTCTGCATTCTTGGGAGTGATTTTGCCGAACGTGCCGCCTGCAATGGCGGTTTCGTCGGGCCAATTAAATGCGCCGGGATTCCGTTGGAGTTCGGCGAGTTGCTCTTCCGCAAACTCGGCGGCAACGGTACTGGTGATACTTCGTTCACCCAGTTGAACGCTGCCCGTGAAGGCTCCAACAATCAGGTAGGTTGCTGCGCTCAAGACCGCCAGGGCCACAATGACTTCCATCAATGTGTAGCCGGCGTCTCGCCGCGTCCCCGAACCGCACATTCCTCGCTTGAATCGAACCACCGTAGGCCGCTTCCCTTTCCACCGGGCGCGTCTTCCGAGCAGTACGCTACCCGCCGCGAATCCTATCCGCCGTCGATTGAGAGTGTCGTGTGCGAAGTGAATCGAAGGGAGTAAATAACGCCCCCGTTGCGACTCCTTCCACGGTGGCTATCGTAACGCAGGTTTCGCCGCAAGTCAATCGATCTATTTGGCGACGTACTCAATATCACTTGAATAGTCCGATGAAGCATAGATAGAGTGCAGGTGTGACAATGCGGAAAATCGACATGATGCTCACGGCACTTCTGCTAGCGCTTGCCATGCAGGCAGGCGCGGACGAACCGAATGTGACGCGGTCATTCGTGTTCCAGGGGGCCGGTGAAAATGCGTTGGCGTGCGGCCCGGTATTGACGGTTGCGCCGAACGGGGATTGGTTGTGCGCGTGGCTGGGCGGTGGCAGGGCGGAGCCGGCCCCGGAAAATGGGGCCGTCGTCACGCGTTCTGCCGATGGCGGCAAGACATGGTCAACGCCCGCCGTGGTATTGCCGCGACCCGGCACAATACTTGAGCTTTATTGCGTGGGCGCGCGTGTGTGGGCGCTGGGATTCGAATACGACGCCGACTCGAACTACACGGTCAAACGGCCCTGCCGGATGTTTAGCGACGACAACGGGACGACGTGGAGCGCGCCGGAATACCTCCAAACGACGCGCCAGAACGTGGCAATCGAATCGCATGTCCTTCTCGCAAACGGCGAGTGGCTGTCTCCCGCCTACTTCATGGAACCGCGCGCCGAGCCGCTACCCGGCGGCACGCGCCGCGAGTACACGCACACCATCGGTTGTTGCGTTGCGATCAGCAAGGACGAGGGCGCGACGTTCGAAACGAACGACGAGGGCCGCGTGGTGCTGCACGGTTCCATCGACAACCGGCCGTTGGGACTTCACGAACCACGCCTGGTGCAACTGGGTTCGGGGCGCGTGCTGATGCTGATGCGGGCAAATTTTGACGGGCATTTGTGGCAGGCGCATAGCGACGATAACGGGCGCACATGGAGCGAGGCCACCCAGATGAGCATTCCGAACCCTTCTGCGAAAGTATGGGTGGGACAAATCGGCGACGGACGGATCGGCCTTGCGCTTAACCCTTCGGAGAAGCGCCGCGATCCGCTTGAGTTGTGGGTCTCTTCCGACGATGCGCAGACGTGGCCCGTGCACGTGGCGCTTGACCGCTACGAGAACTATACGGCGCTGACCGCGCCCGGAGAACGTCACGACGCCGGTCCGGGATGGGGAAAGGGCGGCGCTTGGCCGGGTAATCTCTCCTACCCCTTTGCCATGCTGCGCGACGGCACGCTGCACATCGTTTACGATGTGGCCCGTCGTGACGTGGTCATGGCGAATATTCGAGTCCATGCCATCCCGCAGAACTGACGAGGCGCGACTCGACCCTCGTGTTTCCTCCTGCTACTTCGCGCAATAGAGGACCAAATCCGCGAGATCGCAGGGCGGAGGCGTAGCCACATATTTCAGGTAGAACGTCTCTACGCGCTTGCGCACTTCCTGGTCGTACCGAGACAGCGGCAACCAGAACGCGGGGGATGCAACGTAGTCGGGAGAACTCGAAGGATTCCCGGTGACATCTCCGAAGAAGATGCCGTCTTCCCTGCGTCCAAGCCCCTTTAATACCGTGTTTGCGAATCCCTTCATGGTCTTCTTCTTGAACACCACCCGGTCTTCAGCCAAGACCATCGGAAAGAGCAACGTGAGCGAACCGTGGGAGCTGTCTTCGCCCGATATCGATTCCTTCGGCGCGGGTTCCGTAACGGGCAGTTCTGGCAGCCAATAGGACCAGTAGTATGCGCCGTCGGGCGACGGGGTGAAGCGGCGCTGCATGTAGCGGGCCAACGCTTTGGCGCGGTCGCGGTATAGAGGATTGTGGGTTAGTTTCCAGGCGCTCCACAGCGCGCACCCCATGGCGCTTTGGCGGTTGCCCGGCTGCGGCTTGTTGTCGCATGGAGGCTCTTGATTGAGGCTGATGTAGTGTCCTTCGCCTTTTTCAGGGCCGTCGCGCCATTCGCTATCGTGAAACGCAATGGCCTCTTCCACGGCGGAAAGCATCTGGCCGAATTCCGCTCCCAGTTCTTCGCGCACCTCGCGGCAGTCGCGTGTAAGCACGAGACAGTCGAGAATGACATGAGCAATCATGCCGGTGTGAACCGTGAACACGGCGCGGCCGCGCTCCGTCGCGTACAAATCGCAGCCCCAGGCTTTTGCCACTTCGCCGGTCCAGAGTTTCTTGCCGCGCTTGTCGTCGCGCATCGCGACCACCGCGCGCGCCGCATCCAGATTGGCGCGAAGGTACTTCGGGTCATGCGTAGCGCGGTACATTGTGTTCAGCGACCGCATCCGGTAACAGAGTCCCCATGCAAGCGCGCTCTGATCGTTGTTCGATTGGGTTTCGATGGTCTTGCGAAGCTCGTCGCCCATATACAATTCGTCGTACCGTTTCACGGCTGCGTAGGTCGCGATATCCGGCTGGGGTGTGACCTCTTTGTACTTCTCGAGAAACTTTGCGACATACGCCGCGTCGGGATCGGCAGCTTGCTGGGCCACGGCGCCGGCCTGAATCGCCGCAACGCCAATCGACACAATCGCCAGCCGTCGAAGGCAAGTCATGGAAATCCGAATCATCGAGTTCACTCCCCTGCGTAATCGCGTCCATCGCGACGCGCGCTCTCGAATGAGCGGCTTGTCGCGAAAAGCTTCACTTCGTGCGGCTGCATCCGCACGACCAACGTCCCGTTCACGATTGGCGCTGGCTCATCACCGTATAAAAGAAACAGCTCACGCCCTTCAAGGCCTTCAAGGCCGCTTACTTCCACGCCCATGTGTCGTTTGTCGTCTTCGTTTAGCAATGCAATCAGCCAATCGTCTCCTGCGCGACGGACGGCGAAGGAAATGCCCTTGCCTTCACGCTCTTCCGGCGTTTCCACAAGCCGCACGCTTGCGGACGGCTCGCTGGGGGCCACGAGGAAGGGTTGCAGGGAAGCCAACTCGGACGTGAGAGCATAGAGAGAAGTTCGGAACGGCTGGTTCTTCATGTAGCTCGAACCCCAATATAGGACTCCCTTGGCGCCGTGAAGAACGGATGCGTAGGCCATGAAACGCGATTCCGCGAAACTCGGGTACGCTACGCCCCGGTCTGCATAGCTTTCACCCAACTCGTGCCACGAGAAAGCCTGAAGGACCATCCAAACGGGCATTTCGTTGCCGGTCATTCGCCAGCGGTCCACGGTGCCGCCAATCGATGCAACGGCGCGTTTTTCTTTGCTCACGGGATACGTGTCGCAGCCGGTGATGTCCACAACGGAAAGATACTGGCGCACAAGGCGAACATCGGTCGATTGGGCTTCGTTCATCCAAATGGGCCGCGCTTGCGTATCCATGGCGCGAATCATTTCGACTGCTGCTTTGAACTTCGGGATGATTTCAGCGGCCTTCGTCTCGGAGTAAGCAATGACTTTCGGAGTCTGTTCCCACCATTCGCCTTTCTTGTCGTAGACCCCCGATTTGTGCAAGCCACTGTAGGCCGTGTAGTTCCATGTCATTTCGTCGGGGCCTTCCCAAACGGCGAGCGCAGGATGGTCCAGTACGGACTGAATTTGCGCCTTCAATTCATCCGTTGCGCCGCCGTCCAATGGCAGGGGCATCCAGCCCATCAGATTCGCGGCCTGGGCGCGGTCGAGGTCGGCGCGCGTTCCGCAACGGACGAGATTGACCCCCGCGGACGCCATGTCCGCCAGTCCGGCGTCGTCCCCGGGCAATTCGTAAAACCCAATGGGGAACAACCTTGCACCGTTGTGCGGCAAGAATCCGTCAGCGGCAAATGCCAGCACGCCTGCCCACAAGAAGACCAGGACCATAGCAGCGGAGCGCGGCTTTCCATCGATCGTCATGGCACCTTCTCCTCCATATACGAAGCGGCGGACGCGCACCGGCTGTTCTGGCGCGTCCGCCGCAATTGCGTCTGCTCACGTGTTATCGGGATACGCGCACTACCCCTGCCACTTGCCAAGAATCTGCTCGGCGGTCTGCTTAATCTCCGGCTCGGAAGACGATGCGGCGGCCTTCACGGTCTCCAGCGCCTTCGGACTCGCCGTCGTGCCGAGTATACGAATCAGCGCAGCTTTGGCCGGCGTGGGCGCGCTCTCAAACGCTGCACACAGCGGTTCGACGACGGCGGGCGGCGTGGCCGAAGCGCTCAGCCGCAGGCTTTCGCCTTCCTTCACCGTGCGGTCCACGGTAACGCCGTTTTCGGTAAACACGACTTGAAGCTGCTTGACCTTGCCGGGAGCCGTGTCGCCAAACACCCCATTCGAGGCAGAAACAGAACCTGCCCCGGAATCGGCGAACTCTTTTACCTTTGCGGCCACGTCGGCTTTCGGGCCGCCAGGCAGTACGCCATACTCGGCCTTCTGGATGACGATTTCACCGCCGGTGCGATCCTTCTCGCGCTGGCAAAGCGCGCTCAACACGCTCTCCGCAGCCTGAATCTCGGCTTGCGAACGCGCGGAAACCAACAGGTCCAGTACGTCCGGCAGTTCGTTTGCGCCAATCTGATCCCGCAACGCGTCCAGCGCTGCCGCGCGCACCGACTCGTCGGCGTCGGACTTGGCTGCGCCCAGCAGCACCGCGACAGGCTTTTCGAGGCCGCCCTTGCTGATGAGCTCGACGGCAATCGTGCGCACGGGTGCCTGGTCGCTTGCGAGCATCGCGCTGATGGCCGCATCACCCGCTTGACCCGGGAAGTAACTCAGAGACTCGCGCGCGACTTTGGACAGGTCGGCATCGTCGCTGCTCACCAGCCCTTGAATCACGGCGACAGCGGGCTCAAACCCGATCTGAGTAAGCGCCTTGATGGCGGCGGCGCGTACAACGGTTGAACCCGATTCGGCCTGCGCAAGCATCGCCTGACCGGCCGCCTGACCACCCCGATATCCCAGGACACTCAACAGAAGGCACTTCCGCTCGTCAGTAAGATCGGGCAACGCGGCGGCAAGCCCCGCTGACACTTGGTCGCCTCCGCCCAGTTCGCGGGCGGCGCGCAGAGCGGCATCCGCCAGATTCCAGTCTTCAGCTTTCAGCCCTTCGATCAGGACAGGAAGCCCCTCTTCGGGTCCGAGGCTCAATGCGGCGCCCCGCAATGCGGCAGCCTTAACCTGTGCGGGGGCCTTTTCGACACCGCGTACCGCTTCGTACAGCGCAGCAGCCTTCTTCTCTTTGCCCTTCGCAACCAACGATTCCGCGCACGCCAGCAATCCGTCGCAGCGCGCCAACAACAGGAGTGGCGGCACATCGGCTTGGGCCACGGCATCCTCCAAGGCGTCCGCCGCCTTCGGCGAAGCGATCTTGCCGAGGGCGCGCGCTGCTGCCTGGGCTACTTCCGCGTCGCCGTCGGACAACAAAGCGACAAGGGAAGGCACGGCTTGTTCATCTTTGCGGGCGGCTACGGAACCGATCATTCCGATGCGAAGCGCGCCGGTGGTGGCATCCAAGGCGGCGCGCAGTGCGTCGCCTGCTTCAGAGCACGGCATGGGCTCCAAGGCCATCCGGGCAAAATGGGACATCTTTTCGTCGGTGAGCAGGGCCGCCAGCGCAGGTACGGCTTCCTTCCCGCCGGTAAGCGCCAATGCACGGCACGCTTCGGATTTCTCGCGCAGTGAAGCGTTCGACTGCAACACGGCAACGGGGTCTGGGGTTTGCGCCAGCGCGGGCGAGATGCAGGCCAAGGCCATTAAACCGGCCAACAAGAGCGGCGTAACTACGTTCCGCATGGTTTTGCGTTCTCCTCTTGCTATGTTCTTCATATCGTCCACGGTCCTCGCTCGGCGCGCGACCGCAGCCGGTTGGCCTCGTCATCACCCACGAACTCTTCTTTTACGGGGTCGAACTGCATGTCTCGTTCGAGCCACATGCAGATGTTGGCGGCATGAACCGTGCTCATCGAACGATGCATGACCGACGCGTTCGCGACCGTCTGCTCGCGCGACTTCACGCAGTCCAGGAAATTGCGCATGTGGTCGAGCGACCGGCCCGTACGCGCGACGTATTCGCCGATTACCGTCTTGTATTCGGCCAGCAGTTCCGGCGACGAGACGGCGGGCATCGTATACCCGTCGGCCGCGGCAACCCAGCCGCGCTCCCCGTCAAACCGTTCGCCGCACGACCCGTACCAGTATTTGTCGCCGCGCGAGAGAATGAGTTTCTGACCGTTGGCCATCGTGCAGACCATGCCGTCGCCCGTCTCGTTGTCGACGTACTCGTACTTCACCGGCGACGTGTCGCCCGCTTCGAGACCCGCTTGTGCTTGGGCGAACGTGTGCGCGCCCCACTCGCCGATGCAGCTCGTATGGAAGTCGTAGTCGCCGTGCCACGCACCCTGCGCGACGTAGGCCTTGTTGAAGGGACGCCACGGGCACGGGCCCAACCAGATGTCCCAATCGATCTCGTCTTGAGGAGGCAGCGGTTCCTCGGGTTTCCAATCGTGCTTCATCTTGGCGGCATCCCAGGGCGCGATGTGCGCGTAGGCGGTGTGCACCTTGCCGAGACGCCCTGTCCGGGCCATTTCAATGCAGAATACGTGGTTGGCTTCGCTGAGACGCTGCGTACCGGTTTGATAAACGCGTCCGTATCGCTTTGCCGTTTCAACGACAGCCTGGCCTTCCGCGATCGTCATGGAAGAAGGCTTTTCCGAGTACACGTCTTTCCCGGCGCGCATTGCACGGACCGCGGCCTGGGCGTGCCAATGGTCGCCGGTGGCGATGAGCACGGCGTCAATGTCGTCGCGTTCGGCGAGAAATTCGCGGATATCGCGGTACATGGCGCAGTCTTTGTTGCCGTTGTGCTCGTCCACAAAGGCTTTTACGGCTTCGCGCTGCTGTTTCCAGATGTCGCAGATTGCGAGAACCTGCACATCGTCATTTCCGATGATCCAGCGCAGGTCATGAAACCCGCGTCCGTGAATACCGATACCGCCCACGGTAATGCGTTCCGAAGGGGGAGTAGCGCCACCCCTGCCCAATACCGATGCCGGCACAATGTTTGGGACGGCCACGGCGGCCGCCGCCCTGCGCATGAAACTTCTGCGCGAGATTGTCTTGTCCATTCGACCGTCTCCTGATGCCATCCGAAATCCTCCACGTAGATCTGGCCCGGACCTCCCCAACACGAATAGACGCCCATCCTAGAGTATTTCCAAGTTGTCATCAATGTGCGGGCCGTGCTGTCAACTTGGCGTGACCGTACAGGGGGGGAGTGAGTAGGACATGTTACGAGCGTGGGCAGAAACTACAGCGTATCGCATCAGGGAAGCTTTCGCTATAATGACACGCCGTCGGATGTCCCATTGTGCCATGGGCGTCTAACCCAGAGGAAGTACGTAGTCTCTGAGTTTATTCGTGGAACAACTGGAGGTATGGACTTGCCGGGAATGGTTTCGGATTGGTGTTTCCACGCACGGCTGCCATTCGACGCAGCGCTTCCCGGCCCCCAATCCACGAGCTCCCCATCAGTTTCAAGACGTTCCCGTCGACATACCAGAACAAGCCGATTCGCGCCGCTTCAACGTCCTGGAATCTCAACGAAACTTGCCGCCTTTGCCGTGTTGTGTCTGGCGTTGTCTCACGCAGCCTATGGAGCCGAGCCAGGAGAGGTACTGGGCGCGGACCTCCGGGGATTGGAATGGTGGCAGGTCATCGTGGCGGCGTTCATGGGTGGGGCAGTCGCTTACCTTCTGGGCCGCCGATGGCTGTGGAAGCCTGAGTCAACGGCCTCACAAACGCTGCGCGAAAGCGAGAACAAGTTTCACGCCCTGGCCGACCTGTCGGCAGCGGCCATCTTCATTCACCGCGGTCAGAAGTTCTGTTACATGAATCGCGCCGCCACGATTATCTCGGGGTTTTCCACCGAAGAACTGCTCAATATGAATTTCTGGGACCTGGTGGTGCCCGAATGGCGAGAACTTGCGCGCGAACGGGGACTGGCACGGCTCAGGGGCGAGGAAACGCGCGAACGGTATGAATTGGCCATTCGCTGCAAGGATGGCGGCGACCGATGGATTGCGTTGACCAATCAGGTCATCGATTATGAGGGCAAAGCCGCGGTGCTTGGCACGTTCCAGGATATTACGGAACACAGAAGCACGGAAGAGGCGCTGCGGCAGCGAAACGAAGAGTTGGAGGCGCTAAACCGCCGCCTAAGAAAGGTCATTGATGCCTCCAAGCGCATGGCCGTGAGTTCCTCGGTGGAGGAGCTTGGGCGGATCGCGATGGATCAGTTCGCTGACATGGTGGGCGCGGAAGGGGGATGCCTCTTCATAAAGCGAGGGGATGCCCTTGTGCGCGTCTATTCGCTGGACGGCGACCACGTGCCGGCCCAGATTCCGCTCCCGCTTCGTGAGCACAGTGTATTTGGGCGGGTGTGGGAGACCAAGACTTCGATTCTGATTGAGGATATCAAAGCGCGGACGGACATTGACCGCAGCGGGTGGGACGGGTATTTCGAACAGTCTGTGCTTTCGCTTCCGTTGCTCAGCGACCAGGGTGATGTGTCGGGGATCATCGCGCTGCACAACAAGAAGCTCGCGCCGTTTACCGTGCAAGATCGCGACTTGGCCATGATCCTCGGATCGCTGTGTTGCGAGACCATGAAGTCCATGGAAGCCTCCGCGGCGATGAAGACCAGCGAATCGAAGTATCGCGACCTTGTGGAGAGCGCAAACACCATCATTCTCCGGATGAACACGAAGGGCGAGGTCACGTTCATCAACGAATACGCCCAATCGTTTTTTGGCTATTCGGAAAATGAAATCATTGGACAGAATGTCGTGGGGACTATTGTCCCGGATCACGACCGTGCGGGAAGAGACTTGGCCGCGATGGTTGCCGACATCGTCCGGTATCCCGACCGCTACAATCCCAACGAAAACGAAAACATGCGCCGCAACGGAGAGCGCGTGTGGGTATCATGGTCGAACAAGCCGCTTCAACGGCCCGACGGCAGTTTCTCCGAGCTGCTCTGCGTTGGGACCGATGTGACTCAGCGCAGACTCTCGGAGCAACTGCTCCGCGAAAGCGAGGAGCGTTACCGCAGTTTCTTCGAGAACACTTCCGAGGGCATTTATCGATACGAGACAAAGAAGCCCATCCCCATTTCGGCTTCCGTCGATGAGCAGTTCGACTTAATCATGGAGAATGTCTATCTGGCGGAATGCAATGACGCCATGGCGCGCATGCACGGGCTTAGCCGTGCGGAAGAGTTCATCGGCGTAAGCCTCAAGCAGTTTTCGGCGGAGGACCCCCGCAACATCAAGTATGTCAGGGAGTTCATACAGGCCGGGTATCGGCTCGACGACTTTCCAACGATCATCACCGATGCCAAGGGTAACGCCCATCACTTCATCAACAGCCTTGTCGGCTTTGTGGAAGATGGCTATGTCGTCCGAGCCTGGGGAGTCCAACGGGACATTACCGATCGCATACGGAATGCGGAAGCATTACGCGAGCGGGATGAGATGATCCGGTCATTGGTCGAAACGTCGCGCGACTGGATTTGGACCGTGGACGTAAACGGCGTTCACACCTTCAGCAATCCGGCGGTCGAGTCCATTCTCGGATACAAACCGGAAGAGATTGTCGGACGGAGTGGAACGGACCTGACGCACGAGGAAGATCGAGCCATCTTCGAGGACCAGTTCCCCAGATGGGTCGCGGAGCGGCGCGGATGGCGGAACATTATGGTCCGCTGGAAACACAAGGAAGGGGCATGGCGCTTCCTTGAGAGTACCGCGGTTCCTATTGTGGATTCGGACGGCAACTTGACGGGATTTCGCGGCGTCGACCGCGACGTAACCGACCGCAGGCAGCTTCAGGAGCAGTTGCTGCAATCGCAGAAGATGGAGGCCGTCGGCCAGTTGGCAGGGGGAATCGCGCACGATTTTAACAACCTCCTTCAGGCCATACTCGGCTACACGGATTTGATTCTCGAAGATTTGGCCCCGGGGGACAATCACCGCTCCGAGTTGGAGCAGGTGCGGCTTGCGGCCGAACGCGCCAGCACCCTCACGCGTCAGTTGCTTACCTTCAGCCGACGTCAGGTTATCCAGCCTGTCCCCGTTGACTTGAACGAACTGGTTGCGGGACTGATGAAGATGCTGCGCCGCATTATCGGCGAACACATCCAGCTCGACATCATTCCCGGACACCGCCTTGGGACGGTTCACGCGGACGTCAGCCAGATCGAGCAAGTCTTGCTGAATCTCTGCGTCAATGCCCGCGACGCGATGCCCGATGGCGGGCGGCTCACCATCGAAACCGAGAACGTTGTCGTGGATCACGAGTTCAAAGTGAATCACCCGTGGGCCAAAGAAGGCCGCTACGTATTGCTCAGCGTGACGGACACCGGCTGCGGTATGGAGAAGACCGTGCTGGAGCACGTATTCGAGCCGTTCTTCACAACGAAAGGCGAAGGTGAGGGTACGGGGCTCGGTCTTGCTACGGTCTACGGTATCGTCAAGCACCACGACGGCATGATTCACACGTACAGCGAAGTCGGGAAAGGCACGACCTTCAAGGTCTATCTGCCCATTTCACAACGGGCCGCCGTGACGATCGGCGATAAGGTAACCGGCATGGCGCCCGGTGGAACGGAGACGATTCTCCTCGCCGAAGACGAAGAGATGATTCTCAACCTCGCGGCGCGGCTCCTGCGCGATGCCGGCTACACGGTGCTGACCGCGTCCGACGGTATTGAAGCCATGTACATGTTCGACGCGCACGCGGATGCGATCGATCTGGCCTTGCTCGATGTCGTGATGCCACGCATGGGCGGTCGCGAAGTGCAGAAGCGAATCCGAGAGAAAAAGCCGCACGTGAAGTTTCTCTTTGCGAGCGGTTACAGCGCCAACGCCATTCACACGAACTTTGTATTGGCCGAGGATCTGCAGCTTATTCAGAAGCCGTATCAACGCGACGCGCTGCTGCGAAAAGTCCGGGAAGTCCTCGACTCCGCATAGGATCTCCTGGAATTCGCGAAGGGAATCCTCTGCGCGTTACTGCGCCGTACAGTTGTGGGCTGCGAATCTCCTTGGTCCGTGCAGGTTCTGAATTCGATAGTTGACGTTCCGGAGAACGCGTCTGGGCGTAATCGTGAACAGACAGGGGAGGCGCTGAAATGCTGGGACTGCAATTCATTAAGGTACAACCCACCGAATACATTCTTCAGTACCGAAAAGGGGTTCTTGTGCGGGAAGGGGAGGGGCTTTCCTTTTTCTATTTCGCTCCCACCACGTCGTTGGTTCGAATTCCGATAGCAAGCGTAGATTTGCCGTTCATCTTCGAGGAAGTGACGGCTGACTTTCAGAAGATTACCATCCAAGGCCAACTCGCGTACCGGGTATCGGATCCAAAGAAGCTCTCCCGGCTCATGAACTTCACCTTGGCGCCGAACGGAAAATCGTATGCATCGGAAGATCCCACGCGACTGCCTCAACGTTTGGTGAATCACACGCAGGTGCTTACGCGTTCCGCATTGAAGGCCATGTCGCTTCGCGACGCCTTGGGAAGCAGTGACACGTTGGTTGCGCAATTGCGCGAAGGCATGCGGAGCGCGGAAGCGATTACGTCGCTGGGAATCGAAGTGCTTGGCTTGTCCATCCTGGCGATCAAGCCGACACCCGAGACGGCTCGCGCGCTGGAAGCGGAGGTTCGAGAGCAGATCCTGCGCCAGGCGGACGAGGCCGTATACCTGCGGCGCAATGCAGCGGTCGAGCAGGAGCGCGCCATCAAGGAGAACGAACTCAATACCGAGATCGCCGTGGAAAACAAGCAACGCCAAATCCGCGAAACCCAGATGGAGGCGGAAAAGTCCGTCCAGCAGAAGAAGAGCGAATTGATGGAAGCGGAAATGGCTGCGCAGATCACGTTGGAAGAGAAGAAGCGCGAACTCGTTGCACTTGCGACACAGAACGCGCGTCAGGAAGCGGACACCCAGGCGTACCAGATTTCCGCGATTATGAAGGCCGTTGCTGACTCCGATCCACGCGTGCTCGAAGTCCTGGCTACTTCGCGAATGGGGTCCAGCGACTTGATCGCCCTGGCCTTCAAAGATCTTGCCAAGAGCGCCGGAAAGATTGGAGAGCTTAACCTTTCGCCCGATTTGCTGCGTGAGTTGATGAATAGACCTGCGGCCGAGTCATGAACCGGATCTCGGAGAACAAGATCGTTCTCATCACGCGCAAGACGCGGTTGGACGAACTTGTCATTCGTTTTAACACGGAGGCGCAGGCTCGCTTCTACATCGAACACCTCGGCGCGGATTTCACGGATTATCAACGAGAGGATGCGCGTTACAAGAAGGCGGTTGCGTCCGCGCAGTTATGTCTCTCCGAAATAGGCCGACTTCAAACCGTGGACCGGTCCTTCCTGCCCAACTTCGTATTTGGCGAAAAGGACGTGATTGTGGCGATAGGCCAGGACGGCCTTGTTGCGAACACGCTCAAGTATCTCGACAAACAACCCGTGATTGGCGTGAATCCCGATCCCGAGCGTTGGGAGGGAGTCCTGTTGCCCTTCCGCGTGGAGCAGCTCAAACGAATCACTCCCGCCGTGTTTGCTGGAGAACTGCCTATCCGCAAGGTGACCATGGCCAAAGCCGAGTTGAACACGGGCCAGACCCTGCTGGCCGTCAATGACCTGTTCATCGGTCCGAAGACGCACACATCCGCCAGGTACCAACTTCAGATAGGGGGGACGAGCGAGCGTCAATCCTCCAGCGGCATTATCGTGTCCACCGGGTTAGGATCTACCGGTTGGCTGCGTAGCATCGTCGCGGGGGCTGCGGGTATTGCGTACGCAATCTCCGGCGTCAAAACGGAATCCAGTCAGGTTCATGCTGTTCCGTGGGACGCCCCATTCCTGTATTTTTCCGTGCGCGAACCGTGGCCCAGCACAACTACTTCGGCAAACGTGACATTCGGAACGGTGACCCCCGCAAGCCCGTTGCAGATTGTTTCTGAGATGCCGGATAGCGGCGTCATATTCAGCGATGGTATCGAGAAGGACTTTCTCGATTTCCAGGCGGGCACACTGGCAAGTATCGGCGTTGCCGAGAGGCAAGGTCACATCGTCGTCGAAAAATAGCGCTGTAGCGGCGCGGAGTACAGCTTCCCCTGTCGTTCCTTAGGTTACGACAATTTTCAGAATCTCACGCGCGCGGTCTCGAGCTTCGATGCGCCGCTCGCGAGGTATTGCGAAGAAGTTCGTTGCGCGGCGCGGGTAAACATGGCTTTCCAGAAACCCTTCCAGTCCCAGTCCGTCGTGATTGTGGGCCACGGCATTCGGCGCCAAGACTGCATAGTCGTGATCGTGCAGGAACTGCCAGAGCGCGGTTTTGGTGTAGCCGAGCCGCTCGTCGGGTCCGCTTTCAAACATCATGAACGGACGCGAATGACTCAGCACGGCCTGAGCGCCACGAAACACGCCCAACTCGGCGCCTTCCACGTCAATCTTGATTACATCGATCTTCTTCGCGCCGAGCAGGTCATCGAGCGTGGCAACCTTGACCCGTATCTCTTTGTTTGCGCTCGAACCGGTCACATCCGATAGACTGCTGTACCCGGTCTGCTCCAAATTGATGAAGAACGACGCTTCCCCGGGCACCTCGCCGACCGCGCACTCGTGCAGCGTGATGCGGGGAAACTTCCTGCGAAGGTTGGCAACCTTCTCCGGAATGGCCTCCACGGCAATGATCTCGACGGATGGATCATGGTGCTGCACGGCGTCGATCATAATGCCGATGTGCGCGCCGACATCCACGAACACTTGCCCCGCGCGACACAGGCGCGTGACCAGCACCATGGCGATATAATCGTTGGCGATGCAGCCAATGCTTTCCGGATTCGTCAACGCGGATTGTACGAGCTGCAACGAATCGCGTGCCGACATCAGGAATCGTCCAGCGAGTGTGCCCACCAAATTCTGTTTCAGCGACTGCAGACCACTCATGTTCAACAACTCCTTGCGGAAACGGCAAACGCCGATACATAGTCGATCAGATAAGAAGGACTGCGTGGCCCTCCGAATTCGGGCGCAGCATTGCGTCGCGAGTGTACACGTTGACCAGGCACGCGGCAACCGGCTTCTCACGGCCCGCGCGACGCTCTCGCCTTATTTCATCTGTTCCCCGATGTAGTTGCCGTAGGTCAGCAACAGCACGGCGGAGAGCAGGATGGTCAACGCGATAGCCAAGGTCCTTCGGGTAAGGCGGCGGCAATCGATCCATTCGCGCAAGAAGAGGCCGACGAGATTGCTAATGAGCACGAGCATGACCATGTGGATGGCCCAACTCGTGAACTTGTAGTTGCCCATCCGGACGTGGCCGAGGTTGTAGAAGAAGAACTGGCCGTACCAGAAGACGCCGGTGGTGATGGCCATGGCCCAGTTCACCCGGAGCGATGCCTCGGGCTGTCCCGCGGGCAGCGCGACAATCTCGCCGAGGGTCTTGTGCCGCGCGTGCAGGTAGAGGCAGTAGATTGAGGTCGTCACAAACGCGCCGGTGTTGGAGAAGATGTACACGACGTTGCCGCGCCAGATGCCCGCCCCGTGCGCGGTCGCCACGTCGGCGATGGGTTCACCGGCTTCCAGCGCAAAACCGTAGACCGCCGACAAGACGCCAGCCAGCAGCGATAGGAGCAGTCCCTTCAAGAGCGAGAATTGTCCAGTCAATTCCTGGGAACTGAGGTCCTTCTCCTTGAGGCGTCCCGCAACGCCCGTGAACGCGATGCCCAATGTGCCCGCAACGATACCCGCAATAATCCACCCCGCGCCGGGGCGGCTCAACGTCGATACGAGCGTGCCTTTCACGATTGGCGGAATGAGGGTGCCGAGGACGCTCGATAGGCCAACCGCAATCGCATACGTGAGCGAAAACCCGATATACCGAATCGAAATCCCAAACGCCGTGCCGCCAATTCCGTAGGCCGCGCCCAGCAGGAACGAGCGGAGCATCGCGTCCCTGGGGGCTTCGCGCAACACGTCGGCGAGCTGGGGAATCGTGAGCCACGCGCCGATGATCGGCAAGAGAAACCAGCAGAACGAGGCCTGCGTGATCCAGTAGGTTTGCCAGGACCATCCCTTGACTCGCTTCTCCGGCGTGTAGCACGTCGCGGCGAACATCGCGCCAATTGCGTGCATCGCCACACCCAGGAATGGATTGGCCGCTACCGTCTCCATGTGTTCCCCCTTCTTGCGCTGCCGTCCCCCACGGAAGTTGGGAGCTATACTATCATCTTTTTCGGGTAATCGCCTTGCGTTTTCACGCGTGCCCCCTCACAATACGCCCGTGCCGCGCCAAGACGGCCTCAGTCGTTCGGCCCTATTGTTCGAACCGCGGTGCGCCACACACTCATAACCGCGTGGAGTTTCATTCATATGGGTTTCTTGACCGTTGTCCGCCACGGACAGGCCTCGTTTCATGAAGACGAGTACGACAGGCTTTCGTCCCTCGGCGAAGAGCAGGCGCGCTGTCTGGGCGCGTACTGGGCGCGGCACGGAATCCGGTTCGATCGTGTGGTCTCGGGGCCGCTGATCCGCCAGCGTCGCAGCGCGGAGATCGCGGGCGAAGTGTACGCATCTGAGGGCTTTCATTGGCCGGGTGTGGAAGTCGTCGACGAACTGGCGGAACTGCCGGGAGAGGCGTTGGCGGCAAAGTTCATGCCGCAACTGTGCATGGAAGACCCGTTTGTGCTCGAAGCGATGCAGCGGTTTGGCGAGTCCGACGACCGAGCGGAACGCGAGCGGCTCTTTCAAAAGGCCTTCGAGAAATTGCTGTTGAAGTGGGCGCGCGAGGAATACGCTCACACGGATATCGAGTCGTTTGCGGCGTTCATCCAGCGCGTGCGCGACAGCTACGAGCGCGTGACGCTATCGGGCGAGAACGGCCAACGCGTCGCCGTGTTTACCTCGGGCGGGCCGACCGCCGTCGCCATGTACATGGCCCTCGGCACGTCGCTGGAGACGACGCTCGAACTCGCGTGGCAAGTCCGCAACGGTTCGTTCACCGAGTTTCAGTTCACGAAGGATCGGTTCTCGCTCAACACGTTCAATGCGACGCCTCACTTGTCCGAGCCGCGTCTGTGGACGTATCGGTAAGCGACTGGCCGCGCGCGTCACACCCCGCGCAGCCGTTCAATAAGCGGCGGTAGAACATCCATTAATCG